>NZ_CEEDCH010000003.1:0-110425 GCF_979253435.1 Buttiauxella sp. AC142 | reverse complement strand
TTCCCCCGTCACTTGGACATACAGCCTGTTCTGTCCATTCTATGGCTTTGGTAAGGCCATAAACGCTGCATATGCGCTGCCAAGTGCGGCCAGGAATGAAGCTCCCGCAGCAAACAACATGCCTACCTGTATGCGTTTTGATTCGCTATATTTTTTTTCTTCATCGAGATGTTTTTCCTGAGTTAAAAGCGCTTTACCCTGGGGAAGATAATTATTCTCATCTTGTTTAATTACATCCCCACTTGCTTCAAAAGCACTCAGACTTAATCTTAACTCCTTCCACATGTATTTCGTTCTATCATGATAAATCCACATATCACTATAAACTTTGTTCATTATTAGCGTGATTGGAACAGGCGTTAGTTCTTCGTTATCTAGGTACAGTTCTATAACGGCATCAAGTACCTGCATCCTTTTTTTTATTGTTTGTCGTTTCATTCGATAGCGATACTTTGCGCGACTGTGAACCACGTTCTCCCATACCGCACCGACTTTATAGATCCATTCCCGCCAACAGACTAAATCTTTCAGACTCGAAAATTCTGCCTGATGTGCTTTGTAAAAAAAAGTCCCCGAAAATGATTCGTCATTTAATTCACTTGGGTCTAGCTCAACTGTAATGTCAAACTTCCCTTTCTCATCATCCCACTTTTTTGCCTGTACCCTACCATTATCATAGCTTTCAAAAATATACTGCCCCCCTGTTTCCGGGTGCGTTATATAAACTGCATACATATCATAATTGATTGCACTTTCATAATTCAGACTAATTTTTGCAGGGGATTTCTTGTTATTAAATTTCTTTAACTGGCTGCGAACACTCATTTTCAGCTCACCCTTTCCTATTAAATATTTCTATATGGAATGTTGGAATTTTCCACAACTAAACAATACTCAATATCGCTTTGTTCTTGCTGGACTTTCTCAGAAACTTTTCCTGCGAACATGGACAGAGATTGACACGCCAGTTCCTGGTTATCAATGGGGCCTATCGTAATACTCTTTAGCAACTGAGGTTCAAATTTAAAAGGGATATATGGTATTAACAGGTTCCCTTTAACTCTATAGTTAATACGTTCATCATCGGAAGAACAACTTATAACAAACCTGATTTCATTCTCATCACAGAAAGCAGCATGTTTGAATGAAAGAGCATAAATATCAATTAGTGAGCTTAATTCAACAGAAACAAACGATTTATTTCTGTCCCAAACACTCATCAATTCAGGCAATATAAATTCAGCAATCAGATCATCGGCATAATTAAGCGCATCATTTGGGTGGTGAAGATAATGACAATTTAAAACCACTACTTCATCATCTCTGAAAAACTCATCATCCAGTTCAAGACTATACATCCCATAACTACGCCACTGACTCAGTAAATCGGGAATTCGACTAAAAGAAGCTACAAATATATTATTACGCTCACATGCCTGAAAACCCGCACCACGAATAAACTCAACTGCGTTGGCTATATCATCAATAAAGTCTTTCGGGTATTTCTCTGCATAATTACGATATTCATCAAGGGCATCCAACAGAACCTCATACCCATTCGTAAATTCTTCTTTATCGTTCAGGAAACGATAATCGGTCAGCCATACCTGGGCATTTTCAGTTATCGATTTTGCAGCGTTCAAATCCGTATAATGGTAAATCATGGTGTCTCTCTCAAACCTGCCAGCAATGCCGACTATGTTACCTCATTGGCCTGTTACAGTAATCTCCCACACCACATTGGACATACAGCGTGATCTGTCCATCAGTTAGATGCGCAGAGCGCATAGGAGGCGTTCTACGCCGGAAGCCCCGCAGCGCCAGCGAGGACTCAGAAAGCACTACGGCTTTAGCCGTAAAACTCCCCCACACTGCAAAGCCGGGTTTACAATGAAACTAGACACTCAGGTTTTTCTGTCCAGCGCCCAAAAAAAAGCCGCTTTCGCGGCTGTTTGAGCATTTCCCTTATTTATCCAGCCACGCCGCCCTTAACCAGACGCTGTGGGCGATAGAATACGTATGCTCTGCAATATCCGTTTTACCATACGGATCATTACTCACCTGACATTCTGCGCCACCAATGGTGCTATCCAGTGTCACCACAACGTCATAAGCCGGATATGCCGCCTTTATCGCCTCACGTATGGCGTTTGCATACTGCTGTTGTTCCTGCTTTCTCAGTATATCTGATACTGATTTCACGCCCACGGTGTACGTAATGAGGGGCAATTGTGGCGCAATGCTGGCTGATGGGAACAGCGCTTCATGTGCGCGGTAATCGTCCTCGGTCATATTTTCGGCGTCGTGCTGGCGCTGGCAGCGCGTACAGCGTGTTTTACCGCCTGGCATATCCTCGCCGCAGTCCGGGCAGTTCTCCAGGTTATCTTCTTTATTGATTTTCACACCTTTCCTCCTGTTTGATGTTTTTAGTCGTGTCATTCTGGATTTAATGATTTTTAGGGTGGTCAGATTGTTGTCATGATCACAAAATATTTCCCCGGTTGAATCATGAGGATATTAATCACGGAACCATCCTTTGTTACGCCGAAGTCTTGAAAACTATGGCGTTCAAATCCATCATCCAGAATTGAAATTTCCTGAGAAAGACTAATATTGCCTTCTTCCGTTTTTGACCTAGCACTATTTCTTATGCTTACCTCTGTTTTACCCGTTCCCCATGTTTGCGAATCAGGCATGGAACTATCAGTGTACCATTCACTCTTAATATCAGCTTGTTTGCTGATGATAGGTTTCAGGATTGCAGGAGTAAGCTTGTCACCTGATTTAAGTTTCCTGAAAACAATCACGCTGTTATCGAGATTGTTTAAATCAGCCGTTGACGTTACAAAACCATTTTTCCCGATTTCACGGATAATATTTTTGAGTGCATCGCTTTTAGCGGTGGTAAAACTGTAAACCGCGACATGCTGCGGGATTATTAATAAAGGGGTTTCATTCATTGAAGGTGTTGTTGAGGCACTGGCAAGAAATGGGACATACAACACTGTTGCACATATCATCTTTTTCAGAATGTTCATGATTATCCTTTTTATTAGGGGTGGTTTTCTTACTGGCTGCATTTCTGAGCCGTGTAATCTCTTTTCTGACTATTCGCCGTTCAGCCGTATCATGATATTCATGACTGACTTTAGCTGGCTGCTGTGTGCATCCAGCAGACCGTTACACAGGTACTGTAATTCCTCGTCGGTCAGTAAGATTTCCATATCATCATTGCGCATTTTCCAGTGTTCAGGCTTATCGGCGCGGGTGAAGCTTATCCCATTAATAACAGGGGTATCCTTGGTAAAGCTTTCACTTTCCATATAGCGTAACAGGCGTACTGTGGCGATATATTTTTCCATGCCCAGCATGACTGAGAAATAGTTTCCGTCAATATCCAGACGAACAAGCGGCGATACGCGCTGTTCCTTCGGAACCATGCGATTACGAATTGTTCCTTCTACGCTCAGACGAAAACTCAGGTTTCCATTCTGATATTCTTTGGTGACGGAACGGATGGTATCTGGTGTATTGTCAGTGGCAAATGTGACGCGATCTGCACGAGATTTAAGATAATGACGCAGGGTAAACGGAAATAATCTGTCAGCATCGTCAAAAGTGATTGTCTCGCTTTTTAGTGCATGTTCTGCAATCTTTTTAGTTTCGGTATACCAGGGTAACTGGATGTTGCGCCTGGTTATTTCAGCCAGTGAACCCTCTGCCAGAAAACGTATTTCAGCAGGTGTTAGCGGGGCTGTATCGTAGTTATATTCGCTGTCAGAAATATTATCGGACAGCAGGTGATAAATGCGACTGAGAGGTGTAAAAGGTTCGGCAATCATTCGGGAATAATCGGCCTGATCGCTGCTCTCATTGTCCAGACCATTAATAAGATAACGTTCAACTAGCATATTTACAGAAACGTTTTCCTGTTTTGCCGTTGATTTCAGGCGGTCTATCAGTGCTTCCGGGAACCGGAGATTTAGCTGTTTCACCTTCATTGTGCTGCCTTTATTAGATAGGTATCAACTCATGTTATCACATCGCATATAAATTGCTATGCTAGCATTAACATAAATCTTTAAAATAATGGCGCTCCTGCGTGAATACTTGCGCCCAATCCCCCACGCAAAATCTCAGATTTCACGTAGCGCAACGCGACGCCTGATACATTCAAAAAAACTCACCGATATTTTTTGCATTGCAAAACACCTAACTCACTGTAAAACAAAAATTCATTGAAACGCCGACTTCGCCCTCGATGCGCTGGCCATGTTGTTTTGCCGCTGCGACCGCTACAGATATTTTGAACAAGATTTTACGCGTTTCCGGGCGGTATCCGGGACACTGGCGGCATCGCTCCGGGCAGATCACAACTACCTGGTATTAATTCCCCTGGCAGTTAGACATACAGCGTTTTCTGTCCAATGCTGGTAGCCCGAGATCTGGCTTGATACAATGAGTCATAATCTCGAAATTTCTAAGGGCGCAGAATATGGGATATTTGGTGGACGTAGTTCTGATTCTTTTATTGCTGATTGCTGTTGCAGTGCTCGTATGGGGCTGGGACAAATATGTTCGTATTGTGCCTCTAACATCAGATAAGTTGGGTATTTTCAAAACTGCCGCAAATTATGAAAACCCTGGCTGGGTTCAGAAAATCAATGAACGTGGAGGAATGACTCGCACAGAATGGGCTAGTTTTATAGATCGCCATTACAATCCTCCTAAAAACTCCAACTGAGGCCGCGACAGCGGCCTTTTTTACGCTCCTCGTTTAATTCTCCGCACCATTAGACATACAGCCATTTCTGTCCAGTTCTTCTGGCTGCGCGAGATCTGGCCTGATACAATCAATTAAAAGCATGACAAGAAGGGAGATAATTATGGCTGCAACATGGGTTTTTTCTTTATTCATGGCTCTTGGTGTTGGTTCTGCTCTGTCCTTATTCCTGATGCTACCACTAGAATCAACAGGAGTGTTGGGGCGAATCCCAACAAGGCTGAATAGCTTTCTGATTGTATTCGGCCCAGCCTGTATTGCCATTGCCATGACTGCTTACTGGTTAAGATAAAGCGGATTATAAACTGGTATAACGATTTAAATACAGCAGGGAAATTCGGTATGTGGGCATTTGAAACGATTAACGTATTAAGTCTTTTCCTGTGGAGCATTGCTCTACTGTGCATAGTGGCAGCATCGTTTGCTAAAAATATTTAAAGAAAGGCCGCACCAGCGGCCTTTTAAATACTTGCGCCCAATCCCCCCGCAAAATCTCAGATTTCACGTAGCGCAACGCGCTTCATGATACATTCAAAAAAACTCACCGATATTTTTTGCATTGCAAAACACCTAACTCACTGTAAAACAAAAATTAATACTCGCGCCGGTTGCACATCGAGCGCGGCGGCCATGTCGTTTCGCAGCTGCGACCGCTCCAGATATTTTGAACAAGATTTCACGCGTTTCCGGGCGGCATCTGGGACACTGGCGGCATCGCTCCGGGCAGATCACAACTACCTGGTATTAATTCTCCCGGCAGTTAGACATACAGCGTTTTCTGTCCAGCCAATAAAAAAGCCCCCTGATGTGTAGGAGGCTTGTATGGATACAAAAAAATGGCTACGGTGAATTAATCATTTGAAGCCAGTATGCATTAGCATGTTGAGAATATTGGCCGAGTTTGATTTGGATTTCTCATTCTTCCAAACTGAAAAAACTCCTTTTCTAAAGAGGTCAATGGCCAGTGAATTGGTGACTCAATCAAATATTAGATTAATCATAATGATTTTCTATAATGATCTTCTAATTGTCAATATTTTGTGTAATATTAAATCTTTGGTAATGTGTTTAGTTTTGGGTGTGTTTTATTATATAAAACTTAATAACGCTGTGTTTATTGTGTCTTCTCGGCACTTATACCCCATACCCTGCCAATCAGGATTATTTATGCAGTTGATAATGATTGCCTGGATGTTTATCTATTGGTCTGAATCATTACGTGTATGGGAACGATACATTCGTATAATCCCACTATCGTCTTTTGATTCAACGTTATTTCAGTCTGTGACGCTATTAGAAAGTCCAGTATGGCGTGAAAAGGTTATTGCTCGCGGTGGTTTAACTCAATATGAGTGGGACCAGGTGGTCAAGCGACAAATTGCAGCCTTAAAAAAGGTCAAATTGCGCATAGCGAAAAATAAATCAATTATTAAATTAAAGTGAGGAAAAAATGAACCTATTAAAATTAATCGCAGCATCTGCATGTTTAGTTTCCGCCTGTTCATATAGTGTCGATTTAAAAGACATTAAGAGCGCCGAACCCACAACCCATAGCTATGCTAACCGGGAAATGTCCCAAGAGGTCAGAGCTATTTCAAGCTTTGCCAATATTGAAACAACAGATAAAGGATGTCGGCCTAATGGGCTAATTGCTCATGACACTCAGGGAAATCTGCTTTCTTGTGAATCTGGCAAGTGGGCTATGGCTGTATTGGCGTCACCGAAAATTGTTGAACCTCAGCGGTAATCAGATGATTTAGTAACTTGATATCGGCATATTATGACATATTTAATGGTTTTTCAGTTTCTGCCGATAACAATAACAAATCAAAACAATAAGTTGTATACGATTATGAAACTGTTTGATTACATGGTACTTTTTGTAATTATTGCATATGGAATCAGGTGCTTTTTTATGGCCTGGTATCTTCACCCAGAGACAACTGAAAATGCAGGTCATCGCTACAACGATGAATCTTTAAAAGCGGGTGCTCGCGATCCGGTTATCAAAGGGAGTATTAAATTCAGGCGCAATATGTATCTCTTGGGTGGCATTATAAGCATTGCTTGCTTTATTGGCCTTACTGTCATTACGCTTAATTACTGACTGTTCTACACACCCTGGTTTGCCTGGAGCCATGACGGACGGTCGCGGATGCGGCTGTTCTGGCGCTTCTATGTCAATATTCCCTCATAATCCTCCACGCGGAACCTCAGAATTTACACAGCGCACCATTCACTGTCATGATTCAATGCTTCTCCTTTGATTAACTGTCGGTTAAATAACATAAAAAACACGCGCCGGTTGCGGCTGGATGGTGTTGGCCAGCAACGGCAACAACAGGATTTATGAGCAATATTTGGCGGTCATACATTACCGTGGCGATTAGTACATATCCTAGTTACAACATGCATATCTGCTCCAAAAATATCAGGTGCCAACCTGCAGCACTGTGCCTCTATTTCTGCTTATCATTGAGTTTGGTGCGGTTCCCGCTCCTTATCTGTTATTGGCCATATGAAGCCCTACCCTGATTGCCATATGACAGTTCAACGTTCCCAATACTTATACATCTCTTATCCCCAATTTCTGTGGATAATCAATATATGGTGTTTGAAACTGTCGTGTATTCAATATGATGTGCATGATTGATTTAAAACTCCCAGAGCTTTCATCATTGAATAATGATACACACCCTTAATTGCTACTCTCTGGCCATTGGCGTATATTCACTTTAACAGTGTGTATCGTTACATAAGATTACTTTTTCAACGAGAGGGAATACTGATGAAAAACGGTTTTCAACCTGCATGTAAAGCTAGTAAAGGTGGGGTATCTGGTTATGCAGAATAAAGAGAAGTACTTACAGAGAATTAAGAAGCTTCTGGCCATGTCGCGGAATAATTCAAGCGCAGAGGAAGCCGCACTGGCTCTACGTCATGCACAACGCCTTATGGAGACACACCAACTGACAGAGGCTGATGCGACGTTGTTGGATATCAACGAGGCATCAACCAACAAATCCCCTTCTCATGCTAAGAAAATGCCGGAGTATATGGCGTTACTAGCCATAATGGTCGCCAGAGTTTTCGGGGTGAAACACTATTTAAGTTTCGGTCAAGAACAGGCGGGTAAAGCGGCGAAAAGGACAATTACCTATTACGGACCAGGCGAACGGCCACAAATTGCGGCCTATTCATTTGAGGTTCTCGGGAGGCAATTGACTATCGCTCGTCGTGAATACATTGCTTCTTTACGCAAAAGTATAAAGACAGCTACCAAAACCGCTCGAGCTGATACCTTCTGCTCTGCGTGGGTTGAAGGCGCTTATTACGTTGTAACAGACTTTGTTGTAAGCGATACCGAATCAGCACTCATAGAGTCCTATCGTATTAAAAATCTCAGTGTGGGTATGAAGACACTCGAGACTCGTAAACCGGGTAAAGCACGGGGCGTCGATATCGCAGCAGTCCAGGGATTCAGTACAGGCCAGAAAGTGCAGTTGCTTCATGGCGTGAATGGCAACGAACCCGTTCGTATTGGAAATAACAAATGAAAAACCAGAGTTCTCCCGCCAACCGTAACCGCATTAGCCGGGTCAATGTTTCCCTGACAGATGAAGACCAGGCACAGTGCGCCGCATTCATGGAAGAAAGCGGATCTTCACGCGCAGATGTTTTACGCGCTGGTCTGGAAGCTTTGAAACGTTTATCACCACAGGACAGGCTGGCATTACAAATCGAAGTTCGTCAGCGTCGCCCGAAAACAGGTAGACCCCCACTGGTTATCGATTGAGTTACTGCCCCCACTCTTAATTAAATACGCAAACAAAACTTACCCACATGGGTTCTTCAAACTTTTGGCACCGGAATTTTCTGTAATTCCGGTGTGCTGCCCCGTTATGGTAAACTTACCCCGCCACTGAGAAACAGTGGCGGGGATTTGCAACCCCACTCAAACAAACCGCTGACAATTCGTTGCCAGTGTGCCTGTGCTCGCCTGAATTACGGCGGTCACGGCAAGGGAGCCGAGAGGCTCGCCGGTTTGTTTGTTTGCCGGTATTGCAAACCTTGTCGTGGTCGCCACCCAGGGAGTAATTATGTCTTCAAATAGTTCATCGGGAAAAACAGATTGGCATCCTGCTGATATCATCGCGGGTTTACGAAAACGGAACACATCGCTGGCAGCAGTATCCAGGAGCGCTGGGTTAAGTAGTTCAACTCTTGCTAATGCAATCATTAGGCCCTGGCCAAAAGGCGAAAAATTAATTGCACTTGCATTAGGTATTAATCCAGAAGATATCTGGCCTAGCCGTTATTTTGATAGCGAAGGTAAGCTTGTCCAGCGAACTTTTCGAAACAAAAACACATAATTCTCACGTCTAATAAAAACCCTCCTCTGCGGCGGGTTTTTATATTGGGATTACTTTCATTCAAAAATATTTGTTCGGCAAACATAAATCCATTAGTAATTCTATCCATTTCAAAAAAAACAAATTTGAAGCCAAAGGCTTAATGGTCATTTGAAAAGGTGCAATAGATGAGCTTTATCACGATTTGTTTGTTTATCTAACATGCTTCCAGACTGAGGCTGGGATCTTATCGTACAATTTACCCATGGTTAGTTCTGCCAGCCGATGGTCTGCAGCCGAATGAAAGAAACTCAGTTCATTACCTGTGAGAGTATTGCGGTTTTTTTCAATAATAAGCTCTAGTGTTTCTAAGCGGCTACAACGCCGTAATTTAAAGAGCCATTCTGATTTAGACATTTTGTAATCTCTTTATATGTATTTCCTGTCAGATTACAGTAACTGTTTAGGCTGATCAACACAGGCTATTACGCCTCAACTGCGTTGATAGTGGATTTTGTAAGCAATTACCACAGTAATTTTTAACTTAATTCCGGTTCTTAATGATAGAACTTGCACAATTAGCTGATTTTCTATATTAGAATAGCCATATCATTTTTATAAAAGAGGGTGCCAAATGAGCGATAACTTGAAAGTGTTAAACAACATTCGTACTTTGCGCGTTCAGGCGCGTGAAGTTGATTTAGAAGTCCTGGAAGAAATGTATGAGAAGTTAGGTATTATTTTAAATGAACGCCGCGAAGAAGACGCGCAAGCGGCATCAGTTGTTGCTGAGAAGCAAGCAAAATTAGAAAAATACCGTGAAATGTTGAAAGAAGACGGCATCGATCCAAACGACCTGCTTAATTCTGTCGATGTACGAGCCACAAAATCTGCGGCTAAACGCCCTCCTCGCCCGGCTAAGTACGAATATACAGATGAAAATGGTGCTCATAAAACCTGGACAGGCCAAGGGCGCACACCTTCTGCAATTAAAACTGCTCTCGAAAGTGGTAAGAACCTGGAAGACTTTGCTATCAAGGCTTAATGTAGCCTGTCTGGAAATGGGGTAGCCTTGTGCTGCCCTTTTTTTGTGTGATTGATACGCACCCACAATCACACCTTTACACCTTTACACCTTTACACCTTTACACCAATGCTCTATGATTAAATCACACCCCACCCACGGAGTTGATTTTATGAGAACAGCATCAAGTACGTTTTTTATTCCTTGCTCAAATGTTGAGGCCAGCTCTGCACTGTATGCGCTTAACCTCATCAAGCGCTGTTCTTATAACGTTGGCCTAGCGTCTGAAATCAATGGCCGTGAGTCACATCTCTATCGCACTATTTTCCAGGAAACCATTTCCGGTTTCGAATCATCCGGCATGGGATTCTTTGCCCGGTTTAATTTTATCGGTAAGTATGTCTCTGCTGATAACCGTGATGGCCTGCTGCTAACCTTTTTTGCGGATAATGTCGGCAACAGCATTAATCAGTTTTCCCCAACAACTGCTGTTCTGTTTTGTCAGGCTTTGATTAAATGCTTCGATTTGACCAGCGATGTTGAAATCGCCAATTTCTCATTTAACGGTCGCAGCTATCAGCTTTTAGGTTCAGTGAATGTTTCGCGTGATGATTTTGAAATGCTAAGCGCCTACCCACACCTATTGTTTGCACCGATTACGGATGATGAACCGCCCCAGGACTTTTATACTGATTACAATGTTGATCATTCTATCTGGCAACAATCTAATGCCCCGTTGAGTGTCTCCGCTATGATGTGATGAGGTGTTCGAAGACGATACATCTCAAACGGACGTTCATTTAACCGGTCAGAATCAACAGGCTCAGCGAAAGCTGAGCTTTTTAATTTTGTGATGTCACCAGAAATTTAGACGCTTCTGTTATAATTGCGGCATGTTTCAATGAAGGTGAAACCATGTCGATTAACATGCTTTCTGCTATTACTCACCGTGATTTGCACCCGGCTACAGATACCCCTTTGTCTCCCGATTATGATGCCGTTTCGGCCTGGCTGAATACGTATCGAATGGGATCACCGGAAACACTGCGTTCCTATGTGAAAGAAACTAAGCGTTTTCTGCGCTGGCTGGAATACGCCGGTCTGAGCATTCAACAACTCACTAAAGAAGACGCTACCGCCTACTTGTCGTTTCTTGCAGAACCTCCAGATGAATGGCTAATCGGAAACGTGAAACCAGGTAATGAACCAGGCGATTACTTTCGCCTGCTCCAGCCAGGGGGGCTTTCACCGAAGAGTATTAACTACTCAGCCACCGTGTTACGCCGCCTGTTTTCTTGGCTTCGAGAGGATGCATATATTCTCAAAAACGTTTTTAAACTTACCGGTCGCGCCGCAAATATTGTACTCACCACGCAGGAACGCTACCTGGACCAGGACGCATGGGGCTGGCTTTGGCGCACCATAGTTCAAAAGGAACAAAGTGCCGATACGGATAACGACAAACGTAAGTTGAGCCGCATTCGCTGGATATTCGCTCTGCTTTACCATACCGGTCTACGCTGCGATGAAGCGGCCAGCGCGTTAATGGGTGACATTGAGATAAAGAATAGTCGCTGGAGCTTACGGGTTGTTGGTAAGGGACGTAAAGAACGCAGGGTTACGCTGAATTCTGCATTCAGGAAAGAGTTAGTGCATTACCGCCGAGCCAATACCTGCTTTTTTGATACTGACTACCCTTCACCTGGCGATGAGATACCCCTGATCAGATCTATTCAGAAGGGACGTAAAGGAATGATGTCTTCACGACAGCTATCAAGTATGGTGCGCGAGACAGTAGACACTTTAGTGTTGGAGTGTAAAGACACTTTGGTGAAAGTTCAGGTTGAAAAAATGACCGTGCATTGGATGAGGCATACGAACGGGACACACCGTATTATGGCTGGCAGTAGTCTGTTAACCCTGCAGGATGAACTTGGCCATGCCGATCCTAAAACTACCCGAATTTATGCAAGAACGACTGATGACCAGCGGGAGAAAGATTCTGAAAAACTTGCAGCCTTGTTTAACGGGGAATTTTGAGCCATGCTGTGAAAGCCAAAGTAATAGTTGTAGTAATAAAAAAGGGTAGCTGAGTTCGAGTCAGCTACCCTTTTTTATTGCCTAGTGTTAGGCAGCTTGATCATCAGTTTGATTTTCAGAATGCTCCAGATCATCGGCATTAGCAGATTCACTGTCTTCATCTTCAATCTGAGCACCCATGCGACGTAAATTTGCTTCATCGTGCTCATTAATTCGCTTCTGGAGTTCGCGCATTTTATCGAGGTCGTGTCTGCTGATTTTCATCAAAACAAGTTCACTGTCATCTTCTTCAATAATACGCGAAGCATCATTCAATGCATCGAAATCACTCAACAGAGAATGAAGTTCTTCAACCATTTTTTTAGGCAAAGACTTAGCTTTCAGATCACCAGGCTTGAGGAAACCACGCCCGGATGTACTGTTATAGCCATTGTTCATTGTTTCTGATTCAGCGATAACCTGTGCAAACAGCGTTTCATCATCGGCCTCAATACTTTCCGATGATTCCTCACCACCACGTTTAGCCGCTTTTGCTTTTTTGGCTTCGAATTTTTCCAGCAGATTTTTCGTTTTGGTTTTTAACTGTTGCTCGATTAGTTGAATCACCTGATCAGTTTTCAGGCCGGAGTTGTAAACCAGTTTCAGCATCATACTGCCAGAGACGATGTTTCTCAGGACATATTTTTTTAACTGCGCGTTCATGTTGTACATGTCCAGGATGTTCTGGACCTGGTTTTTCGTATAGCCAAATTCAGCAGCGATTTTATCAAGTGTCATGCCATGGTTAAGCATACGGTTATAAACAGCGCCTACCGCAAACGGGGTTAATGTAATTCCTGCCTGAGTTTTCAGGATGAACATGTCACATTGGGAAGCATCGCCCTTGTACTCATCAACACGAATGAGCGCCAGATTCAATCCTTCTTTAATCAGTTCAAGAATGGCAAAGAATCGGCAATGTCCATCACGTAAAATGATTTTATTATCTATAACCTGGACAACAATCGGTGGCGGGAGTTGCTCACCGGAACGATATGCTGCTTTTAATTTTTCGAGATAGGTACGGTGAGAAGGAACTGAGAAGTATTCATCAAGGCTTTCATACCCCTCGTGACGGGTATTGAACGAGGGATCAACAGTAATGAGGGTTGGAGAAAGCATGATTCCCAAATCAGTTTTTGAAACCAAATCAGGGAATTTTGACTTGATTTCCTTCGCCAGGGAAGGGAGGGTTTGACAGATTTTATTAAGCGTACTCAATTCGTTATTCATTCTTACTATCCTTATTTACTCGCCAAAGTAATAATTGATTTATTGAATGTCGTCACAACATTGCGTTCACATTATACTCATTTTCGTTATATTGATGTCAACAAAATAAATTAGTTTTTCAAAATGTTTTTTCATGTTTTTTTCAAATCATAAAAACACATGTTTTCAAATGTTTTCAAATTTTGGTTATGTACAAATCACACCGTTTTCAAATTCGATACCTTAATCCTTGCAAAAATGGTATGCTTTTCATACAAAACAAGGGTTATGTCCGGCATGAAATCGTTGCACCTGTTTATCGGACTAATCCGAAATTACTTTAGATGTTTATTGTATCTATTTTATTAAATACATATATATCAATCAGTTAGAATGGTAGTCACTGTGTGAACTATATTTAACATTGAAAATGTACAGGGATTCTTGACGTAGGGAAAGAACGATAATGTGAAAATAATTCATTTAAAAAAATGAGCAAAGAATACGCATCATTGTTTTTTACAAACGCCAGAGATTTCAAACTTTGCCCGGATAGCGAGGCAAAGCATTGATGAAAAACAGCTACAGTTTGTTTCTTAGAATCAAACACAGGTCACATATTTCTTTAGTCTCACTATTTGAATATTTTTCTTAAATTCATTTACTGCTTACTTTTATAAGGATTAAATATGGAAATTAACAAAGAGCGTTTGCTTCAACTTATCAATTCTTCTCTGACTCAACGCTTTGACAGTGAAGGAAATGGCGAAGCAGCAGGACTGATCGGACTTATGAGTAATGCTGGAAAAGCCGTCATGAGTGATGTACCGGCAGTTTTTGAAACCATTTCATTACTGAATTACTATCTGGAAGTGGGTGCCGATATACATGACAGTGAAATGATTTCTATAGACGAGATCATCCGAAATAAGTATTCATCCGTTATTATCAACCAAAGTGATAATAAGGTTGTGTTGAAGGTTAATATTGATGCAGGTGACTTTCCTTACATCGCGCACTGGTGTAGCGACTCTTTGTACAGCGAGACAGTGCGTAACAAACCAGGGGCGTATTTACTGCCCTTCTATATAGAAGAATGCGGGGATCAGGATTTACTCTTCCCAGACTGGTGCCAGGCGTTTTACGTGGATAGTGTACCGGGACAGTGCTTACCTATGCTCGCATTAAAAAGTATTGAAAGTGTGGCCAGCTTTAACGGGGATTTTGCGGAACCTGCATTACACCGCCTGAGTATGTATACATTACCTGTTGAAGAAGCCTTGCGGGAAATGAAAAAGAACGCGCCCCAAACAGGCGCTTAGCACAGAAAGAAAATATATTCAATAATTTTATTTGCTTTTTTTCCAGCGGGAGGATAAGCTCTATTCATCAACCGGACAAACGAAGCATAAGGATAATAAAAATGAGTGACTTCAACACCCCAGAATTCGCCGCCAGCCAATATGCTTTCGCTAAACGTATGGCAGAAGAACGCGCCGGAAAAAACTACCTGCGTAAACTGCAAGACGTTGTTGATAATGCCAGCACCCAACTCGACGACCAACAAGATACGATTAACCGTCTACAACAGGAAAACCGTGCCTTGACTGCCCAGCTCAATATGGCGCAGATGTTGTTAGCTGTTAACCGCGATACCTTAGATGAAGTCGTGACAACTGGCGTTGCTGAGGAAATCAAAGTAAAAAACGTTTTTGCGAGAAAATTTGCAGAAACCAAAGCGCGTTCATTACAGCTCAAGACTTTATACGAAACTGATTTTCATGATATGACAGTTCTCAGTCGTTTCAGTAAAACGCTGCAATTTGTGAGTAAAATGCTAAAAAAATAGGGGCTAAGCCCCTATTCTTCATTATAACTCTGTTTGTTGTCTTACCGGAGCATCCCCTGTAATCACCTTCGCATCACCTCCACTGTTATTCCTTTGATTACTTCCTCTGTTATCGATCCTTTTAGCTTCCCTGTCTTGATGGCTACCAAGTATGCGCTGCGTTTCTCTGGCTCCCTGCTCCTGTAGCAATCTGTTATTGCTATGCTGAATTTTACTTGTAGCCCCCGTTTCTCCCAGATCACCGATACCGATGTTAATCCATTTCAAAACGTGGTCTGGCAACACTTGAGGCAATCCAAAAATCATATACATGACGGGGACTAACAGGCCAGCATAGGCATAGAGCCACCATATGAATTGGAAGAATTGGGTAACACTGCCAAGCCTGTCTGTTGATGAGTTAACGGTATTGTAAACAGCAAAGAAGCTGCTTGTGATGTAGTCAATGATTGGATCTGCCAGTAAGAAGGAGGCAAACAATCCAATGATGGCCAGTACCGGTCGCACAAACAGAGCCAGTAGCAAAAGATAACCTTGCGTTTGCCCACCTATAAACGAACGTTCTGGTGTTGAGTGCATTAACGCCCACAACGTAACAGCGATGACGGATTGAAGCACAGCAAGAAACCAGCCGACAACCACGATGATAAATATCATGTAAGGTGCCGAAGGAAGGATGACTGAAAACATCATGGCAATAGGGAATATATGGCTCATGATCGTTTCCAATACCGGACTAATGATATCAATCACAATATCGTAAATCGCATTTGCCGGTTTATCTACATCAAGCCCTGAGCCTAAAACCTTGACGGATGAAGCTGTTCCAGCGACTACCCGCAGAACACCGACGCTGGTTTTTAATGATTTATCCGCAACCCAGACACTGTTATAAGCCAAAGTCAGATAATCACCGGTACACTTCATGCGGTTAAGCGATCCCCCCATTTCGCCACCTGCCCCACACAGTGAAGTGCCGTCTCGACTGTTTCCATCAGTCTCAAGGAGCATATTAATGACTGTGTGCATTACCGTACCCATTGTTTTAGACGTGGCATCGTCAATGCTTTGCTGGAGCGCGGTAACATCAATATTCTCAGGATTGGTTGGTATCAATGAGCCTAGCGCAGAAAGCCCCGCAGCCGAACTTGTTCCATTTGTTTTGACAACAGCGGCTGACCGCACTTTATCAGTGATGGTTGTTACCACATTGACGAGTTGAGTAGTTCGGTCATCTGCCGGTAGCATTGAATAAGATGGCAGTTTTACCGTACCCAACGGCGCAGAAACAACTTCTGAAAGCAATTGCCTGACCTTACCCGTTTTCTGATACCACCCAGATGCAGTGATCCATCCCTCTGCTGTTAAGGCTTTGACATAATTATCCATGATGGATGAGAGGTTGCTATTTTGATTCTGAGTATTACTTGTCGCAGCATTGACGATTCGGTTTTCTGCCTTTGCCACAATGTCATTGAATCTTTGCGAGTCAACTGATGTCCATTCATTACTCGAGAGAGTAACAGGCCAGGTTGAAACCCATTGGTCTATGTCATCCATTAATTGAGTGGCAGTTTGGCTTTTAACCTGTTGAAGCGAGGCATGAAGATTTTCCAGGATTTGGGTTGCCTGGTCATTTGAAGTGCCAGCCTTATATAAATTAATGCTGAATGAACCACAAATTGGCGCACCACCGCCCAGCGCAGTAGTTGAATTCAAATCTTTAACTTCATATTCCACACTGCTGGTATTTTCTGTGACTTTGACAGCCTTAACTTCGGGGCTTCCGTCACTCGTAGCATAAACAGAATTTGCGACACGTTTGCAATAAGAGTTGGACAGATAGTTAGAAGCAAATTCTCGCACACCATAATATTCACCATTTTTATATACGCCGCTGACAATGGCATTTGGTGAAATTACGCCGACCTCTACCCCCGCTCTGTATGCCCAATTAGCAAAACCAACTCCCCATAAAGTAATCATCAATACAATAAACTGTATAGATGAGTAACCACTTGTTGTTGGGAATAATAGTCCCGTGAATGAAACCATGCGCACAGGAGTCCATACTGTTGACCAGTTTTTCCCTAATGCTTCGCCATCATTAGCCGTGTTGGCCACCCCCATGACAATGGTGTAGCCAATAATACCGGAGACAACTAAAAAAACGCCCAGGTTAAATACAGAGAAAAGCGAAGCAAGCATATTATTTGCTGCTTCAACAGTACCAGGGTCAGAGCCTGATACTAATTTATCGATAACCGGGCCGAAAATAGTTCTTAATATATCGACAGATTTATCCTGGCATTGTCCGATAGCATCAGAGTCGCAGGGTGAAAAGGGCATAGTCATAAGAAAACCCCATTATAAAATATTTTATAATATTCAATGAATAAATGATCTCTTTGAGTATACTTGTAATTTATAGAATTAGCGTGTAATTTTTACCATCGTATTATTTTAACTAAAATGGAGTTATCAATGCAGCCAACACCAAAAGAATTATCGATTGTCGTATTTGGCATTGATGGTATCCTGAATCAAATGAATAAAAATAATTCACGCCCATCTGTCATGGATTTTTTAAAAGCTGTCAGTGGCCATGATGAAAAGAAGCAATTTATTCAGGGCAAAGTGATACAGCATGGAAAAAATGAAGTAAATAAACATGGCATGATTAACCTACCCACGAATAAATCATTTAATGAAATGGTTAATGTCATTAATAAAATTCTACCTGTTTGTATATTGAACAAAGATGGCGTAATGCATCATGATTTATCGAAAAACGAGGTAAAACAGTCAATTATAAATGGATTTACTGCTATTAATCAGACTACTTGTAACAAGGCTGTACTGGATAGCATGGAGAACACCATGAAAGACATGGTGAACTATGCCTTCTTAGATATGCCAGAAATGGCCAAAAAACTCTTAGATGATGCCGAACAGGACTATTGTCAGTCGGTTAAAATGGAAATCATGGAAACCTGGCTTGGTAACAGTACTGACGCGGCCAACGACTTTAACGCTTAATCCATTACGGAGGTTCTGCCGATGATACCAGCCTCATCCCTGCAAGGCGTACTCCCTGTCATTGATAACAGTGACAATATTACGCCACACTTCACAAGCCGACAGTTAGACCTTGAAGATATCAGCCTCGAACTGAAATCCGCTTATGCATTATTACCACCGGAAGTGGGACAGGCATTATTCTCAGAATACCGCATCGCAGACTCAGCAATGAATCAGATGTTGATGAATAACCTACTTACTAAAGAGTTTGTTCTGGCAGAAGCGGCTCAGGGTAATAATCTGGACAATGACTGGCTACAGACCGTCACTGCTACAAATGATTACAACCCTGTCGATGATGAATGGAACAGTCCTGACTCACCAGAAGATGATGTATCAAACGACTTTTCATTTTAATTCAACGGGAATGGCCAGCGTTGCTGGCCTTACAGAAATGAAATTGATTTATTGTTTTTCTGAGTTTCTTTGATTAGCGCAGAAAGGCTATCTTTTAATCTCGAGGCACATAGCATTACAGGTTCACGAAATTCATCCCGCACATTAGCCACCCTTCCCTCGCAAATCTCTATCTCCACAAATCGGATGTAATCAAGTCTCTTTATTTGCTCAATAATGCTCTGGTTCGTGGTGCGTATCCCGATTGTAAACGACTGCATATGCTGACCAATACACTCAACAGACGAAGCAGTTAAGTACAGCATGTCGTCTACTGTGATCTGGTCTAATGGCATATCCTGGAGCCAGGCTATTTCAGTTTTTTGCACACCAAGGAAAGCCTCTCCATTGTGTACCCCAATAGCAAAACGACTGGACTGGCTGAATGATAGTAGTCTGACACCACGAACCCAGGGATGAGACTCAATTTCATGTTTCTGGAAACTTGTTGCCCACTGCATGAACCGCGCTCTAGACGACAGGATATAGGTCGCTTTGGTGAGTCTTTCCTTATCCGCTTTTGTGATTTTATCAAGAGGGTTTTTCTCTTTGCTCATAGCTCACCTTCTTAGGTTATCGAGACGCTTTTGTTGATCGAGAAGTGTAAAGAAATCATGAACCAGACGGTTTAGGGTCTGATCAGGAGTCTTTTTCAATCGGGTTGCATACCGCTCAAGCTTTCTCAGATTTTGTTCAGAAAGCGTGAACGATGGGG
This sequence comes from Buttiauxella sp. AC142, assembly GCF_979253435.1. Taxonomy (NCBI): domain Bacteria; kingdom Pseudomonadati; phylum Pseudomonadota; class Gammaproteobacteria; order Enterobacterales; family Enterobacteriaceae; genus Buttiauxella; species Buttiauxella sp. AC142. The sequence continues at coordinate 90,934 of NZ_CEEDCH010000003.1, read as the reverse complement.
TAATAATTCGGGCTAATCCTGTGTTTGAAAACTGGATATTTGCCTGTCTGATGCCATTGCTTAAATCATTGTTTAATACATTTTTTAATATGCCTTGTAGGCGTGTGTAGTCCCTTGCAGAGATCCCATATTTCTGTTGGATTTCCGCTCTACTGATGCGTAACCCTCCCCCACCTGCGGTCATAATATAATTTATAGCCAGCCGAATCTGGCTTGCGCTTTTGACAGCTTTATATCCCGCATTTAACAAATTAGCTTCACCGGTAGCTAAGTTATCAGGAGGACGAACTATACTTTCACGTAAATATTTAAACAAATAACTAAGGTCATCAGGGAGTGCGGTAGCAGACAACGGTATATCTTTATTTCCTGGCGATACAAATACCTTTCCACGATTCAGGAAACAAGGGACGTTATTGTATTGAATAGACAAAACCAGACTATCAATGACATTAAATGTATTTACCGGTACAGGTAGGTTCTGAATGAAATAATCTAAATATGATAGCAATAAAATAGGTTTCGTTTGTATCAAATATAAATCAGTGAAAGCTGGATAAATATCATTTATATAAATCAGATTGGATTTATGTAAATGATTAGCGGCGCTGGCAAATTTTAATAGCTTGCTCATAATTGATTTATTAAATTGGATCAACACGCCGCATTCCTTCATATATATCCTTTAATTGGTAAAACATCCTGTATCGGCCTGATTCGAAACATCATAACCCATACTTTTGAGTGTGCTTTTAACCAGTTCCACCTGGCTTGTTGACTGTGGTTGAGGATTATCATTTAAAACGCTACTTGTTACTTGCGACTCAAGCGAACCGCCATCAACTGTTGGAGTACTTGCTTTAATGAAGCTTTCAAGTGATTGTTCCGATGCTGACTGTGGCGATAAAGAATCCATCCGACTCATATCCAGCCTGTCACCCAGAGTCAGTGCTTTTTGTGACAAGCCAGAGTCTTGTTGGTCATTCAGAACAGCGGTTTCATTTAAACGGTCATTATCGTAATTGTGCTTTGTTGCTTGTGTAGCAAAGAAAGTTATCGATGCGACAATACAAATTGCAACAACACTGACGACTACCCAATTATCAATCCATGGAAATTTTTCAAACCAGGCTAATAGTCGGGTTTTACTCTTCGATTTAACTCCCTCAGATTTATCCCCCCCGGAAGTAATATCTTTAATTTCTATTGATTCCGAGTTAATGGCTTTGCTCTGTACATCTCTTAAATCATCAGCAGCATGTTCGAGCACAACGTCTTCACATGCTGTTTTATATGCTGGTAATTCTGTATTCGTAATTTGCACAGGCGCAAAAAAGTCAACATCAGGGAAAATCGCATTCTTTACTGACGACTTTGCTTTATGCAATGCAAACATAAGCATTTCATTTAAAAATATTTTTAATTCTTCTTCACTGTTAACCGATTCAGGCAATTGGGATATGCTACCTATATATACCTCTAACTCTAAACTGTTTACTGAAACCATCCTTTTACCATAATTTTCGAACGCCATGCCAACATCAAAACTCCAGGTTGGCAAATCAGCGGTTAATCCATAATGACATTTGTTTATATAAAAACGGATGTCACCACTAAAGATTTTAGATGGTTCAACTTCTAAATTTTTACCATCAAGTTTTTGACTAAACATTGATTGGCCAGGGTTAATTTTAATGCACCATGTATCTTTATTTTCGATTGGTGAAATAAAAATATCAAAAGGATTGATAATTTTAGAATTCATTTATTACTCTCCGTAAATGTCTTTCAAAATAATTTCTTCTGAAATACCCATCACCATTTTTGGTTTTTGTATTCTGTTGTCATAAACGAATGCGACAGGAACACCCTTCTTTTCAATTTCAGGATGAGCTTTAAACTGGTCTAATAAAAACTCACTACTCTCGTTTATTTGTTGATAATAGGCATCAAGTTTAACAACACTTTTATTAATATCATTGACCTGTATAGCAGCACCGGCTAACTCTTCAATTCGCTGTCTACTATCTGCCGTCATGATGCTATCAAACGCAGAAGAAGCCTTTAGCTCAATATTTGTTGTTTCTTTAACTTTCTGAACATCAGCCTGGTTACTTGAAGTTAACAACAAGGCGGCTAATTCACGGCTATTGTTGCCGCCAACAAAATCAACCGGAATCCATTTGATTTTGTACCCTTTCTCTACATATTTACGCGTTTCTTTGTAAGCTTTGTGGCACCATGGGCATGTTGGGTCAAAGAATATATATACCGTTTTGAAAGGGTCAGCATTTTTACCTTCACTATACGACGCCAGCTTGTCCAGGACAGTAAATCCCTCCGGGAGAGTACCTGTGGGGTTTCCCTGCAACGCGAAAGGTGTAACGCTTCTTAGCGAATCAATTTTCGAACGGGTAGCCAAATCAGCCTCTTTCTTAAAACCGTCTGAGGCATTATTTGCAGCCTGCGCCTGGATAACCAGAGGCTTACCATTGGATGCATTAAAGGCTTTGCCACTGAACAGCACAGGGCTTCCATTAACGCTATAAAACGTTGTTTGAGTCTGACCGCTTTTTAATACCCATGATTTGACATTAGGAATGTCTGTATTGTTTTCAGTTACATACTCACCAAGTGACATTAATTTATTTCTAATAAGAGTATTCGCTGTGCTTTCATCAGCAGAATTTTTTGTTTCACTCAGTGCAGACGCCTCTTCCATAACTTGATTCGTTTTAGAGTTATTTTCTGGTAATGGCGCTTGTTGCGGTTGGCCTTGTACAGCTTCATTAGAATCCAGTTCACCATTTAGCAAAAGTGATGCGGCTCCAGGGTTTGCTGTGGCTACACTTACAGTCGCAAATAGAAATACAGGTAATAGACTCCACACTTTCATTTTTATTCCTTATTATATTGGGTTTGAATGATTATAGTTTTTTACATCTTCTTTCGTGAATTTATAAACTTCACTCATTACATGTTTTACCCCATCAGTGGCTTTATTAATTAATGGTTCCGGGTATCCCTCTTCTAACCTGACTTCATAAAGAAAATGGCTTAACACAGCACAGGACTCAGGGAAACTTGTTTGCCTTCCAATCGTACTTAGAATATAAAACATTTCGCGGTCGTAGAACTGCATCCAGCCCATATCAGCGGCAGATAACACCCCTAATCTTCGCGCCTCAGTAATAAGCCCGTAGATAATAGTTCGCACATATGCGTGTTTATTGAATATTTGTTTTACTTTATCACTTTTTTTATAATACTCAATAATTACCTGCTTTTCATTCGTAAGATCTAAATCTAACTTAATGAATCCATCATTTTTGTCAAAGGAAGTTGCACCAAAAATACTCCACATTTTTTTCATTATTTTTTTGCTTTCGTTCATGGCATGGTGATATTCATCATCTGATAAGCTCGTATCGGTAGCAGCCACTCTTGGAATAGCGATAGCCATTAGAATTAGTTCAGAATCACTTAATTCGTTTAATTTTTTACCTGTCCACAATTCACCTAATTGTGCAGTCAAAACATTTTCAAGCCGTGCAATATCTAAAACTGGAATAAATGATTTATCGTCGCATTCCTGCCAACCTTTAATTAATTTATTTTTATAGCAAAATTGCCTAATCGTTAATGACATACCATATACAGGGTCTTTTAAATCCTTATCGAGCAAATCAATCCTAGTGAACATTTCAAGGTGTTGGTGATTAACCTTTTGATCATTCATAAATGATTTAATATTATGCTCACGTTTGAAATTCAGCTTGGGATGTCTTTTCTTTATCGTCTTAGTCAGTTTGTAGGTTTTATACAATACGACCACAGAAAGAATGCTATTAATAACATATGAACTCCCAGACATTTCTTTAATTGAAATAGTGCTCATGTCACGGGTACACAGGCCAATGATTGAATAATTTGAAGGTTTACATAAATTATATATATAGTGGTACGATTCATTAAACAGTGGAACATCTATGTACTTACCAATTACCCATAATGGGAACACTTCTATATATCTTATATAAACATAAAAAATTGCTATATAGGTATGTGCATAACTCCAGAATAATGAAATTGCCGCAACCAAACTTATAAGTAAAAAAATGATTAAGAACGGATCTAACATTGATGGTTTACTATTATTTTCCATATATCACCCGACATATTTATTTATTAATAAAATAAGTCATAGCAAATAAAAAAGCCAGCTCTTTAGGGCTGGCTATTTATTTGTGGGTTTCACCACTGTACTAGTTTTGATAATTCCTGTCGTAAAGTATCTTCCTTATTATTTTTCTCTACCTTACTGTCATTCTGTTGCACATTTAAATCATTTTCATTTATATGCTCACATTCGGGATTAGCTGTAGAAACAGGGCTTGCATGTTCAATCGGTTTTTCGCTCAATGTTTGAGCATTAAACTGGCGTTGCTGTGTCGATTCTTCTGTATCAATCCCCTCTTCCTTGCTCAGAATTCGCGTAGGAGCGCCGGTTTTAATATTGTCTTTTATTTCAACAACATAACTTATGTTGCTGAGGGGGATGCCCATGTATTCACACAGTTCAGCCTGTGATATACCAAAATGACGAGCGAGTTGAGAAGCAACTTTTACAAAGTCTGTTTCTCCAGCCTGGTTCATCTGGGCAACAACCATTCGGTATCCTGAGAGCGCAAGATGTTTGGCCTCAATACTTTTCAACTTGCCAGGTAAAGAATCCAGATGTTCAACGACAGAAGATTCTATTTTGTTCCCGGCAACGAAAGTAAGCTGAATGCGTTCATCATCCATCAGTACCACCTTGTTGTTGCTCTTTAGCTTTGAGGGCAAGACAAACAAGTAGTTTTAACAGTCTCGCCCTTCCCTCACCTGATTGGTTCGATGAAATGAAGCTTAAAAACTCCATTTCATCGTCCTGCCCGTTCAGTCTGAAAGTTGTGCGTACACGCTGAACTGTAGACATTGTTAACCTGCCAGGTGCCGAATAAGTTTGTACATTCCGCGAGCATTTGAGAATTCTGGGTTAGCAGGAATGATCACTCCCTTGTAGGAGTTCAGAATCTGTACTTTAAATACGATAGCGCCCCCCCCTACAAAGATAAGCGAATCGATATCAGCATCATCGCCCACATGTTCATTTATAACTGTACGAATCCGCTCAAACAATGCCTTGATGTGGGTTTCCACCAAATCACTAACATCGTGGGATTCTCGATAGATGTTGATTTTGCCGGTGTCCATCGCGCTGTCTATATGACGCTTAGCAATACTTCCAGATGCGAGATTAAAACGATTGCATAGGGACATCTTCAAATCATCATATAGGTCAAGCACCCCCACTTCTGACGAGCCAGAACGTTGCATATTAATACGCATACCAGGCATGATTACTGCACAGTCTGTTGTTTTTCCACCAATATCGACGACACATGTCACCCCTTGTTTTAACTGGTCTGCGTGAGGTGTTGGATTTCCCTCATCATCCATGATCTGGTCAACAAATGCGGCTATCGCTTCTGAGCACACTTCATTTCTGGAGATTTTTGCAACCGCAACATTCCCCTCAAGGCCGCAACGAACAGCTTTTGCGATGTTAATTTTTTTAGCTTCGACCAACGCAGCATTTTTTTCAGTAGTAGGTAAATAGTAATTACTGACAGGCAAGCCGGTTACGATCTGGCATTCCTTACCACCCATACCAGCTTTAAGCAAAGCGGCGTGAACCAGAACCTGATTGACTTCCGAAAGTGCGTATTCAGTTGTCAATGTCCGGGTATCTAATGCCCCAGGGACATTTGGATCTACAGTAAACTGATTGTCAGTATCAGTTGTGAAAACGAAACCGCTTTCTGTCTCATCACCGAAAGTTACCAACGTGATCCCACGCGCAGCCCGAGACGGCAGAGTTATCGACTCAGAACCGTTATAAACCTTAACGGAGAAATAGCCATCATCGACGCCAGCATAATTAATTTCTTTTTTCATTTTCTCTACCTATTCCATTTTGCCGTTAGTTGTTTTTCTACGCCCGGTAATAAATACCTTTGTTGCTCTGAAAGCATTTGTATATGTGCTTTTACGTATTACATAAATGTATGCCGTCACTATTAGAAATATCAGGCAAAACATGAAGTTGTACCAGCCTGGATTTAAAAAGAAGACGATTGGAATCAGCAAACAGAAGCCGGGTAATTTTAAAACAAACTCAGCTCCCCTCGCCCCATGACTCCAGTGATCCTTGCTTGATGACATCTCAATTTCCTCATTGTGGATGACAAACGCGATTTGCTACACCGAGCCACACCAAACTACACCGAGCTACACCGAGCTACACCGCAAATGAAATATAGCAAAGGTGCTTTAGCATGTCCACACCATTACACCTGTATATTTCGATGTAATAGTGTATTGGTGTATAGGTGTATTGGTGGTTTTGTGTTCCGCATTTCTCACATAACAGCACAGCAGCACAGCAGCACAGCAGCACAGCAGCACAGCAGCACAGCAGCACAGCAGCACAGCAGCACAGCAGCACAGCAGCACAGCAGCACAGCAGCACAGCAGCACAGCAGCACAGCAGCACAGCAGCACAGCAGCACAGCAGCACAGCAGCACAGCAGCACAGCAGCACAGCAGTGTATAAAGGCAAGCACACATCAACACATTTAAATCAACACACTAATGCGCTAGGACACATAAACACATAAACACACTTACCCTAACGAGCATTCACACATGAGCATCACAACACCTTTACACCAAGGTGTAAAAGTACATAACGGCTTTGTGATTTTCTACCTTTGGCCGCACCTACATGCCAGGCCAGTTTTGCCACAGTTGTTGGAGAGGGCGAAAATAAAGAAAACATGTACGTTGTAACTAAGAGAGGGTTATAAATGGCAATATCTCATCATTAGAATGTAGCAACACCAATACACCTCAGTGTAGATACACATCTATATTGCGGATGATAGGATCAGAACTCAGATAAAAGTAAAACAAAACACCTGAACACCATTACATCATGGTATTCAGGTGTTTTACTTCAACCACACCACCATACACCAAGCTACACCAGACTACACCGCACTACACCAACATGAACGTGAACGTGAACGTGAGGTTCAGAAATGAACATTGCCGTCCATTTCTGGGAAAGGGTAGGGGCTACAGGTGGGATAGATGATTGAAGCCAGATTTATCAATCAAGCCAGCTTCCAACAATCGCTGTGCTTCTGCACTATAGGAGTGACCATCCGTATTGACGATAGTACGCACTTTAGATGTCACAGCAGCCATGTTAGTCATGGAAGACAGTGATTCGCGAATGTCTAGTGTAAATTCGAGCCAGGAACGCGCCGGTATCAAACCACCGGTAACTGACGGTACTAAAGTTTGTGCCATGATAAAGCGCAGGTTATCAATGATGTCGTAAATGGCTGTTGCGCGTTGTTCTTCAGGATACCTGGATATGAGTCGCTTGATGACAGCAGCAACATCTGACGCATGAACGGTAGCGAAAACTGGATGTCCCGTCATGCTGGCCTCAATACCTGCAGTAATAGATTCTTTGTCCCGCATTTCACCATAGACGAGCAAGTTGGGTTTGCGACGCATAGCTTCTGCGTTAGCGGCAGCAAAGTCCTTGAAATTTTCAGGTATCTGGCTTTGTGCAACTATTGAATGAATGCTTTTAATCCTTTCATACGTGAATTCTATCGGTTCTTCGACGGTGATAATATTTCCCTTAATCGGGGTATCATTTTCACAAATAAAACGGACAACTGAACCGAAAGTTGTACTTTTGCCCGAACCGGTTTCTCCTGCTATTAAAACGAGTCCATTCCGAGGACACATCTTCCGTGCAATATCTTCATCTAATCCAGCTTGTTTTAGCGTAAAGGGTTCAAGTGGTATTGAACGCATAACAATCTGAGCAGTTATATTTCCATCGTAGGTGATAGGGGATACGTTCACCCTGAATGAGCGACGAACTGTTTCGAACTCGGTAGTTAATGTTGGGTCAGTTATCAGATAACGAGCATTAAGAGCTGTGCCGCCTTTATAAGCAGTATCTGCACTCTGCCTATCTGTTGCCCATTTTGCGAGCAACTCGATTTCTGACGCAGATAATATTCTGTTTCCTAAAGCCTGTAATTTTCCGCTAATACGAGCGCAAGCAGGAACCCCTGGTTGTAGATAAATATCACTGGCACCAAGTCGCACACACTCCAGTGTGAGTTCTTTAAGATGACTGGAGTTATCAAATCGAGAAGGGTAGCGATAAGTATCTATGACTTCAGCTTTGGGGAGTCCGTTTTCCATGTCAGTCCTGTAATTTGAGTTTTTGCGGAGTAATAACGGGGCGAGGGGTAGATGAAAATCCACTTCGCCAGGTTGAGATCTTTCCATTGAAAGAGGGGAGTTGAGTAATTCTGAGTAGAGACTCATCAACAGCCATCGTATCGTCATTATTGGTAACAGCAATATTAGACTGCGCAATTATCGGCATAGATATTTTCCTTTCGATGACAAAAGTATGAAAAAGGATCATTCCTTTAAAATCACGATTGAGTCTATCCATTCCTTTTTTCAACATATCATTTGCTTGCTCTATTCCCTGTTCCCAACCACTTTGGATTGCAATCTTCCATATTTCCTTTTCTGAGGAGCTTTTAGGATAAAGCATCGTGTTAAGAAGCTGGCCATTAACATCAATTTTGGGAAACGTGAGATAACCTCTCCAGTTTGGAGGTACGGATGAGAATTTAGCCTGGGACACAATTTTATATTCTGAGCCAGATAAACGGAGGGTTAGGTTATCGCTTTGTGTATAGATGTCCTTGGCTTCGGACAGAACAGGTGGAATTACTCTGTCCTGAATCAGTAGGTGACTAAAATCATAGATAGTATCTAAGTCACGCTCATGCTTTTTAATTGATTTTTCAATATTCCATAATTGATTTGCCATACCGGCTTTTACACCAATGGTGAAAGCGCTGTCATACAATGCTTTATTTTTTAAACCGGTTGGCTTATTTATCTCAACAGCGTCACCTATCTCGGCACTCTGAACTGATTCAGAATGTGTTGTGATTACATTTTTAGCATCACTAGAACTGTACACAGACTGTATTTGTTCCAGATTCATCGGTGGCAAATCGGACATAATCACACCCCTTTAAGATTTGTAGGTGAGACGAATTGTTTTTGATTTCTGATCTAATGTGACATCTGCGGCATTATCGATTTGATACCCGATATTACGTAGAATGTTTTCTGGGCTTGTTTTATTTACCCTGACATTAACCACTTTCAACTTTCGATACTTCCCAATTTCAACATATCTGTAGCCATAACGGTATGAGAAGGTTTGTAACAGTTCCTGTGGTGTACCAATGTAATCAATATCAACTAGGTCTGAATTCAGTGATGATTGTCTTCTACCTAGTACAGCTTTATCGTTATTAACTAAACTAACGTACTCAGCCTGTACCTTTGCGGCCTCAGTTGCTCTCTGAGCAATTATCTGGTCTGCAAAACCACTTCCATCAGATTTATTTTTTGTATATGAATCCGCACAACCCGACAAAAAAAGTATGGTTACAAGTGAGGTACTCAAGCCCTTACAATTCATAGAAACCTCTTACGGTTATTTATAATGACAAATAATAAATCAAGCAGGGAAATATAACAATAAATACTAGACATGTTTTATTCTTTCTGACTTAAAAAATGCGCACAATTTAAAAAAACTAGTGATGCCAGAATTTCGATTCATGTGACAGTTACTACCGCGTAATGATAGCCAAAGAAAATGATTTAAATAGCTGAATTCAAAAAATGATTGCGTACTTTATATATAGATATATCATCTAACGTAACCTGCTTAAATCCAGTAAACACTATAGTAAACGGGTATTAACGAACCTCAAAGCGTAGTAAACGTCGTTTAAACACACGGTAAGCGGAGTTAAACAAAACTGGTTACAGTGCATAAATCGTTTTTAAACGTGCTATCAAACAGAAGAAAAACTGTAAACACACTTCATGAGCGGTAGTAACGTCACATGAAACCAGATTTAAGCCCTTTTTGGACACTTGTTGTCGGACTGGCATCAAAGCAAAGGGCAATGTGCGCAAGAAATAAATCATTTAATGGCGTCATTTACGCGTTATGGCAGCATGAGCTGCACACTGGCGACCTGTTCGCGATCTGGCGACGTGTTCGCCCCGTTTTTTTTATTAACCGTAACCAAACCAGATATGAGCGTTAATAATATGGATTCATTTAAAAGAAGTTCGCTGTTGTTAGCAATTTCAAAAATTGAAAATCTGAATCAATCTACTCGTCAACAATATTTCCGAGTGATTGGCACCTTGTTAAATCGCGTAGGTGGTATCAACTTTGGGACTTCCCTCCCCGAAATAATTAAAGACTTAGAAAAACGAATCATTGAAAAGAGCATTGTTCAGGCCACGGCGAGAACGTATAAATCTGCTTTGCTTTACGCTATTGCTGATGCGTCGAGTCGGTTAATTGATTCCAATGAGTCTATTGATAACAATGTTGATTTTTATGAACGTGTTTCCAACTTAAAATTTTCAAATCTACCTAAACGATCGGTCAATACATCAAGTCTTCGATACAAGCATTTTCCAGAGGAACTAATTTCATCCATAGAAAGACTGGCATCAGAAAACAATCGTTTTAGGAAATTAAGAGAAGCATTTACATTTATAAAAGCAAATAATGAGCTAGGTTTAAGACCAATCGAATGGTTGGAAATGAATTTCTTTAATTACCTCGATCAAGGATATATTAACGAGCATACAAACGGTAAATCAGATAGCTCAACACTTTCTGTGAGCGTAAAAAATGCTAAGCACAGCTATGGGCGTAGTTTTGGTGAATATAGACAAATCATCATGTACAATGTCGGTCACGAAAAATTATCATGGATAACTGGATTTCAAACATTACTGGCAAAAGCAACTGTAGGGAAAACAGGTCGTGACCGAATCAAAGCCGCTAATAATTACTTTAAGCTTTTACAGAAATCTCTTCACGCGGCAATGGAGACTCTGGATGTACCAAAGAACCAACGGCCAACAATTTATAGCACTCGACATCAATGTATTAGTAACGCGAAGAAAAATGGATTAACGCCAATTCAAATAGCTGCATTATTCGGACATGGAAGTATTCAAACTGCTAAAAAGCATTACGGTAAGAAAAGGGACGGGAGAACTTCTTTTTCAATAATTCCCTCGAAAGATTCGGTTGAAAAAGTTGAGTTAATTTATCAAAATAAACTTAACAAAGTCACCTCGGCAACACCGGATAATTATGCTATTAGAACTGCCGAAATATTATTGAATAAATCCTAATCTAATGTAGAGTTGCAAGATAATACATATATTTAATATAGGTGGTTTATGAACCATTTCTTAAATGGCAAAAGCTCATGGGGTCATCGGGTCGATGAGATTGATCCACTGGCAATTAAACGTTTAAATCGTTTTTTGAAATCATTGAGTAACACGGGTGAAAATATTTGTATTCTTTTTACATTCATTTTGATGATTACAATCACCGTTTTATTACTGACTACTAATTTTGAAAATGTCATTTTTTTTGATGGCACAACTGATTTATGTATTTTTTCCAGCAAGACAGGAGAAGTAATCCATGTCAATTCAAAATGAAAATGAATTCAACGAAGATTCGGAGACAACTAATACGAATCAACAAGAAAATCAAAAGTTAGAAGAGTTAGCGCATGATATCAGTAGTGATAATCCCTCCGCTTCTGTTTTGCGTGAAGTCGCTCGGCTACAAATTGACAATGCTAACCTGATAAGAAAGAACCTCAAGGTTTGGTCTGTTGTCATTATTCTGTCGATTTCATTCATTGCCGTATTTTGTATATCTTTTTTATTCTTTCCAAAAAACCGATATGTCAATACCAGTGATAATGCAGCAATATGTACAATTAATCCGAAAGATGAGTTGTCAATTTCTGATGAAGATGTAATGGACTTTGCAAAAGAGGGGGTTCTCAGCTCTTATTCTTATGATTATGTGAACTACCGTTCAAAGATTAACTCAGCCGCAAACCATTATTTTACTACTGATGGTCGTAAAGCCTATTTTAACCAACTCGATGCTTCAAATAACCTCGAACGAGTTATTAAAGGGAAACTTATTCAGCGAGTGAATACCATTCAATCACCGCAAGTTGAGGAACGTTCTGAGAACCTTGATTGGTGGATTGTTCAGGTTCCAATCAGTATTGAATTTTTCTCCGGTGGTGAGCCTAAGCCTCGCACAACGTTAACTTATATTGCGTCAATACGAGTTGTCAGAATACCGCCATCTAAAGGTAAGAAATTGCCTATCGGTATTGAAAGCGTCATTTTGGATAGCACAAGGATCTAAGATGAAAGCATTTATTCTGGCCGTATCTCTTTTAGTTAGCCTGGCTGTTCACGCTGATAACCAAAAACCTACAACCGAAGTTCCAGAAAGCGGAAAGGTAGTGGATGGATCACATGCATCAGGTGCTTCCAGTAAAGAGGAAGAGAAGGATGTGAAGTATGCTCCTGTTGATCGTCCTCCTTCTAACAATCTGGGTATACAGGATGAACAACCCCAGGTTGTTTACCCATCTCCAGAAGATGTGAATGCAGAAGTTATGTCGGATGCGAAACGGAGCCAACTGACGACAGAACAGCGTAAAACGTTAAAACAGCTTTCACTGGATGCTGAACGGGACAAAGCCACACCCTATGTTGATCCTCCTGTACCTGTTACTCGTTCTCTAATTGTTAATCTTAACGCTGGCGTTTCACCGCCGGTCGTTCGCCTTGCGCGTGGTCAGATTACTTCTTTAGTTTTTTCAGATATGAATGGCCAGCCCTGGTACATCGACAAAGTTTCAATCAACTGTTCCATGTTTACCATTTCACAGTGTGAAAGTAAGAAAGAAAGTAGTGGTACTGATTCTAAGCAGAACGTTCTGACCATTGAGCCGGTTACTGCAGTGGCTTATGGAAATATTTCAGTTGTTCTCAAAGGATTGTCTACTCCTGTTATTTTCATTCTCACCAGTGGTCAAAAAGAAGTCGATATGCGACTCGATGCAAAAATTGGTGGCGATAACCCGGATTCATCAGCTCAGGTTTCAGTATCAGGTATGCCCACACTGGATAATGCATTGGCACAGTTTCTCGATGGGGTTCCTCCGGGTTCGGCCAAAAAACTCCATGTAACCGGCGCAGAGCAGATAGAAGCCTGGTTGTATCAGGATCGACTATATGTACGCGCTAATGCAGAAGCACTGTATCCGGCGTACACGAATTCAGCACGAAGTACGACCGGTATGTCGATTTATCGCTTCGATGAAGTATTCAATAGCGTGACGTTTACGTCAGGCGGTCAGGCTGTTACGGCATATATTGAACAATAGGTGAGAACCAATGATTGACGATAAAAATCTGCCATCTAACTTAGAAACTGATGATCCAAATGCACCGGTTGATATTTCAGAGAATCAGGCATCTACGCAACGAGTTGATTCAGACAGCACGCAACGGAAGCAAACTGTATCTGGTAAGGCTATTGAGAATGTAAAACGACACCTGGGTTCGGGTCCTGGTAGAGTCGTTTTGGTGTTGTTTATTGCTTTGTTTTTTTTAGTCGTGGTTTTTGTTATTCGAAGTGTCCACTTTTCTGAAAAAAAGAGCGATATCGATTCAAAAGTTGATGCAGCAAACGCGCCAAAACAAATACCTCTCAACGGTAAGGTCAGTTCCGACGAACATCAGCGACGTAACGATGCAAACTCTGTTGATGCAAATAAGGCACGAAACCAGGGTGGTTCGTATATGCCTCCTCTTGATACAAATGTTACTGATGACAATAAACAAGCTATTAATTCAGGCAAAACTGAAAACAGCGATGAGCAGAATACGCAAGAAAATAAATCTACGGGTAAGGAAACTTATGGCAAAGCGCCTGCAGATGATAAACCGGTAACAAACGGAAGCCGAAATCAATTAACAGACGAACAATTGAAAGAACTGCGTAAAAACTATGCTGACGAGATAAAGAAACGAGACGCGTATGTAGCGAAACTTCGGGAAAATAGTGTGAATCAAATAAAAAATTTCTTAGGGGATGGAGACAACAAATCTACTACAGGCGGTTACAGCCAAATATCGTTTAGTAATACCGCTCCGGTATCACAGGTTTCATTGGGTCAGAATGCAAATACTGGATTGCCGGTGACGATTAATGGGACAACTCAACAAACCTCTGTAACATCGAAAAAATCAATGGTGCTAATAAAAGCCGGTGCAATTATATATGCACAGACTGACGGCGCAGTGAACACAGATGAGGGTGACGATGTGTTTGCCACCGTTATGGGGGGAGAATGGGACGGTTCTGCCCTGATAGGTAAAGTTCAGAAAATGCAGGACAACGTAAATTTAATTTTCAATGTGCTTTCTCCGAGAGATGCTCGTCCTAAAATGCAGATCAATGCTGTGGCACTGCGTTTAGAGGATTTGGGGCAGGGAATCGCAGATACAAAGGATAACCACATTGTTGAGCGTTGGGGTTCACTCGCGGTTTCATCACTTTTGACAGGGTACGGTCAGGCTTATCAAAACATTGGCACCACTTCAAACAACGGCGACAGTACAGTTCAGACAAAATCTGAACCTTCAAATAAAGAAATTGTTGCAAACATGGTCGGTACGCTTGGTTCAAATGCCTCTAGTGAAATCATGAAAGGGTTTAATCGTCCTCCAACCTATGGGACAGAACCACAAAAAGGATTTGCTCTTTACTTTAAAGATGATGCAACGACAAATTAACCGGGGTTTTGTATATGAAATCATTTAAAGGTTTTTTTAAAACTTTTCCGACAAAAAACAAAGTATTCAACATCACCATTTTCGGGATGGTCATATTCGTATTGTTAATAGTCATATTGTTAGTTGCAATTTTTATGGCTAAATCTAAACATCAAACTGTAGCATCGAAGCCTGCTGTTAGTGCTGCAAAATCCGCAGAAGCAAATAAGGATAGCTACAATAAAGCCAACGCCATCAATGATGTTTTACAAGTTCAATTACGTAACCGTGAGAATGAATTAGTAAAGAGTAATTCTGAAAATGATTTATTGAAGAAAAACATGGCGGATTTTAGTAAAAAAGTTGATGCCAACTTTAATGTTTTGCAGCAAAAAATCAAAGAAATGGATAGCCGTTTAACGGCATCAGAAAAAATTATAAGTAAAACCATTATTGATAAACAACAGATTAGTATTGTTCGTTTGGATAAAATGCCTTATCAGGAACCGGCACAAAAACAGAATCCCAAACCGAAAAAAGGTAAAGTTCTCGCAGAAGTTGGAAATGTTGTCTGGATTGAATCCCCAAGCAAATAAAGCATTTAAATATTTTTAATGTTTTACACTTTGTATTAAAATACTTATGAGCCATTATCATGCCTGATTTAATGCAAGTCTTAATTAGTGCTTCAAAAGTAGCGCCGTTGTTTATTATGATAATGCAGGGCGTTGTAACTTGTATCGGATTTATTACTGTTGCAAGTGCTCTCATTGATTTTTATTTATGCAGCAACGAAAACACCGGTAAGATGTTTACACAAAACACTCGTCCTTCTATTGTTGGAGGAATGGCAAAGCTTGTCATCGGTGCTTTTTTAGTTGCATTAGGTACTTTACAACTTGTTGGCATTATCAGTCGAACTTTAACAGGAGACTATGTTAATTCAAGGATGTTGTCATATTCATCCTCTGGCACCAGTATGTCAGACAATGCAATGATAGCAACAATGGGGCTTCTGTCCATAATGCAGGCGATAGGCTTCACAGCAATATATCGTGGCTTCATGGCATTAATAGCAAGGGCAAATGGAGATACTAATGGAAATGGTTTTGGAATTATTGCTACTTGGTTCATAGGTGGCATTCTTGCATGGAACTTTAAATGGACAGCAGACATCATTAACAACACCCTGGGTTTTGACATCATTACTAAGTTAACCCCCTTTGGATAAAAATGGAGAAGTTATGTTTACACGATTCAAGAATGTTATTTTAGCAGTTCAGTATAAAATTTACGCCGTGGCGGTAAGCCTTATTTCTACATCCACTTTTGCTCTGGATAAACTCGATTTAACCGACGACTTGTCCGGTGGGAAAACACTGGAAGATATAGCTGAAAATGCGAATGACTCATTTGGTTGGGGCATGACACTGTTTTTGGCTGGCTGTACTGCAACGGGCATCATTATCTGTGGTGCCAGTCTCTATAAATTGAAAAAAGCCGGTGAGGAGGGTAGTCGTGAAGGATATGGCGGCCCAATTTTTGGACTGGTAATCGGTGGCTTTATGACGGCAGTGGGTGTACTTACCTTTGCTGTTAAAGGTACGTTTTTTAACTAGTCTAAAAAAGAGGGGGATTCCCCCCTCTTTTTTATAGGAAAAAAAATGATAAAGCTTTCTGATGGTCAAACCAGACAGCCCATTCTTGGTGTTAAAAGAAAACTCTGGCGACAGGATGATGAACACGCCATTTTAAAAGATGAGAAATATAAAGATATTCGTGAAAGTATCTTTCAACGCGATGATCATAAATGCCAGTTTTGTGGTTTTAAATTTGATTCGTTTCAGGAAGTGCATCATTTAGATGATGACCACGGCCACAATGATAAAAGCAATTTAGTTACAATCTGCAATTTATGCCATGCCGTTCATCACTTGGGCATGACAGCCATTCGAAACGCGGGATTCCTCGCATACATACCTGAAATGAAGCAAACAGATGTCAATGGCATTTGTCGTATTATTTTCATGCAACGATATATTTTATCAAAATCCGAAGAGGAGGGCGCAAAGCAAAAAAAAGATAGCCTGGAAGCTCTTTATTCTGTGTTTCAAAGTAGAGGTGCTAAATTAAGTCAGTTAACGCAATCAGATAAAATCAATTTAACTAAACCGATTATTCTTGCTCAATATCTCTCGACCTGTGATGAAGAACTTTATTCACAACGAGAGACAATGCTGAGTGGTCTTGTCTTAGTCCCTACACATAATGCATTTACAGATAATCAACTGGAAAAATATTTCAGCTCTAGCGGCTGGAAAACCCATAATCTGGATGCCTATAAGGTACTGTTTGAACAACTTCAAAATGCGGCAGGTGAAATAACATGATGAAATGTGGTGTGGCCGTTTTTGATATTCCAGAGCAGCAATATTCCCGTCGAAACATCAACAGCCTGGATATGTGTTGGGCAGCGGTATCAGGTGAAAAAGCTAAACGCCTAAAATCATTACATGACCTGGCTTCTGACGTAATCTGGTATACAAATATTAGCCCTGATTTATTTCAGTTTTTGCGTTTGTATAACCTTCCAAATTTACGCCATGACATGTGGCTTCGTACCCGGTTTAAGCAGATCACTCAGGAACTTGGTCTTGATGAACGTTTCATTACCCCTGATGTGCTGGCCGAGTCGTTAGCGATGATAGCCCAGAATATTATCACCTATTCACACTCCCGCTTTGGTGTTACTTCGCGTTCACAGCATCTGAATGCAGATTTCTCTCGTTTATTAAATGCACCGGAATCAGGTTTGCCAGCTGAAATTTGTGACTATTTTTTACCGGTGGTACAGCATTCAATCGTCATAGTAGTTTCTGGTTCTGGTCGCAGTAAATCTTCCTCAAATCTGACCGTTAAACCAAATCGGCTTGAACATGCAAGAGCTGTACTGTCCACGCCAGTTCCATCCGATAGAGGATGGAAACGTTTTATTGATATCCCATCTAAATCTGAGCCTTGGTTAGAAAGCATTAAAACACCTTTTTTGGTGAAAATGGGGTTGCGTAATATTGATCCTGAAATGGCAACGCTTTTATCCTGGGGAAGTGGTTCTGGATTAACGCGAGAATGGATGACTAATATTGAATGGGATATTATAAGGAAGTTTGCTAATATTGATGTTAAAGAAATTCTTATAAATGAAAATGCTGGAAAAGTGACACCAGTTCTTGAATGTCTACCTAATGGGCAGTTTGATTCATTATGTTACAGCGCGGGAATTACGGCTGAGTTACTATGGACTGCACTGACAACTAAAGTTAATCATAAAAAAGACAATTCAAATAATTATACTGCTGCTGCCGCCTGGTTTCGTGCTGCTGACCGCATGATTATGTTTAATCACGCGCAGAACTTATTAAATTTAAATTGTCGCGTCGGCTTATATGGAACAGGTATGGTCTGCCTTGATTACCCCGAAGGTATGCTTGGTCACTACATTAAATCCAGCCTGGAGAGCGGCCTGTTACCGCCATCCTCTCATTTACAGTTATTAAAATCAGGAGGAGGTTGATGGAAAACCCGACCAGGCTTGGTTTATTCAATATTGAGGCATTTATCCGTAGCGAAGGAATTACTGCTGATGTGATTTATCTGGACTCATTAATCATAAGTAATGAAAACAATGTAGAACTACTGGCTGCAAACATTAAGCTCCTTGTAGATAGTATTAATTCAAGAAAGAAGGGTGAATGATATGGCGAGTAAACTGGAAGCTGCATTGCTTCATATTTTCAGAACACTGAAAACAGACGTTACTGATTATTGCGAAATAGAGACAGTAGATGGTCTGAACAGTCTTGTTATGCTTGATGGTTCTCTAGGCACGATAATTGATTTCAAAGGTAAAAATAGCATTCTTGGTCAAGATGATTTTAATGATTTCATTAAATCGTTTACTAATGCAATCAAACCATTTTTTAATCAGAGAGGCCATGCGCTACAGTTCCTTTTTGTTCGCGATTTCATGCAACTTTCAGAGCTACATAATATTATTGCATCACAAAAAGTAACAGCATCAAAGTTGTCTCTTAATATTGAAGACATTATTGATGAAGTTGCTGATGTCTATTCGCGCTATGTTTACTCCGAAAAATGTTTTATCGTTCTTTGGTCTAAACCAGCATTGCTTGATAATATTGAACTTAAATTATCCAATAACGAAAAAGACCAGTTCCGTAAAGCTCATGAATGGCCATCATTCAAAACCGCGCAAAATTTACTACGTCCAATTTCATATTTAAAAGACCGCCACTTGGCTTATGTAAACAACGTGAACAATGTTTTCAAAAAAAACTTTTCACTCGAAATACTGGATGTTCGTGATGCATTACGTAGTATCCGAGAAAATGTAATTCCTGATGTGTCTACAAATGTATGGAATCCGGCTATACCATATGTAGATCCGCTGTCCAGCGCTCCTCGTTCCGTTCCTCCACGTTGGAAAAATAATAGCGACGAAACAGATAAATCAGAATTTATGTTTCCTGATATTGCCGAGCAAATCATGGTTGGTTCTATGTCATCGACCAAACGAGGTGAGAACAGCAGCGACTCAAGTGATCCCTCAAATGATCCAACGCTCATTAAAGTGGGTAGCCGTTTGTTTGCCCCTCTTATGTTTAAACTTCCTCCGTCAGAGACTCAGGACTTAACTTTTAATAAATTATTTAATGACTTGAATGCAACTGATACACGTCAGGATGGCAAAAGCAAAGCAATGCCATTTTCTTTCTCTATGATGATTGAATCTGATGGTATGAGTGTTTATAGGTTCAAATCTATATTTTCCAGTATTCTTGCCGTTGCCAGCACGGTTAACAAAAACATTAATGCCTCCAGACATGCTCTTAATGACCTGCAGCGCGACGGCGAAAACATCGTTAAATTGAAAATGTCAGCTATGACCTGGGCAGACAGTGAAAATTATAAAGAGCTGCTTTTGCGTAAGCGAAAGCTGTGGAAAGCACTGGAATCATGGGGTGGTTCAACAATAGTTGAGAAAACGGGAGATCCAATGTTGGCTTTTCAGTCCAGTGCTCTTTGTCTTTCCCATAAACATATCGGCAATGCTGCTCCTGCACCATTAAGCGAGGCGCTGAGTCTGGCACCACTAACACGACCATCAAGCCTCTACTCAAATTCTACAACTTTGATGCGCAGCAAATGCGGGAAACTTCTTCCATGGGAACGCTTTTCTGACAAACAAACACTTTGGCTCAATCTGTTTGCCGGTCGGCCTGGCAGTGGTAAATCTGTGACCGTTAACTCAATGAATCTGGATGTTCTTTTGATGGGCGGGAACAACCGTATTCCGTACCTTGGGTATATTGATATTGGTATCAGCTCTAAAGGTTTCATTGAAGCCGTTCAGGATGCTCTGCCGGATGATCTGAAACACCTGGCATTGTATAAACGCCTGCAGAATACCAGTGATGATTGTATAAATCCCTGCGATATACACCTGGGGGGGCGTTATCCATTACCCGAAATTAAAAGCTTTATCGTAAACTTCATTACGTTATTGATTACACCGCCAGAACGTAGCGGTTTACCTTTTTCGGGGATGAACTCTATCGTTTCAGCGGTTGTAGAAGAAGTTTATAAACTGAAAGATACAGGTGATAAGGGGCAACCTAACACCTATACATCTGGTCGCTATCCTAACGTGGATAAAGTCATAAAAGATTCCGCTATCCATGTTATCGAGAATTCAACACCCTGGTATACCATTGTTGATCGCCTTTTTGAGCTGGGTTTCCATTATGAAGCAGAAGTAGCACAACGAGCAGCCGTGCCTATTCTTTCAGACTTTGCAAGCGTTACCGGCTCTTCTGAATTTCAGCAACGCTTTGGTGAAATCCAATCTGAAGGGAATAAACTTTTAAGCTTATTTAATTGGGGGCTTTCTTCTGCAACAGAACAATATCCATTATTTAGTTCTGCTACTAGTTTTGACATTGGTAGTGCAAGAGTTATCGCTTTGGATTTACAGGATGTTGTGTCAAAAGGAAAAGATCCGGTTCAAATGCATAAAACATCCATTATGTATATGATATCGACTCAATGTTTCTTTAAGAAAATCGCATACTCAGAAGAAACTCTTAAATCAATTCGGCCACTTTATTTAAAGTATTATAAAAAACTCGTTAACGACCTTATCGACGAATTGAAATCATTTACTATGGATGAATACCATAATACGGGTGGCAATGCGCAGCTAGAAAATACAATTGAGGCGTATGCCCGTGAATCACGTAAATGGCTTCTTGAGATAAATATTTTATCTCAGTTACCAGAGGACTTCCGTAATCTGATGAAAATGGCTTCCTCAATTATTTTACTTGAGTCTGGAACGCCAGCGACACGACAGTATCTTCGAGATAATACGCCTTTAACTGATGTTGCAGAAAGCGCGATGAAAAAGCACTGCAATGGGCCAGGTAGAGACGGGACTACGTTTATGGCAATCATAAACAGTAATTCAACTTGGGTTTATCAGTTATACACATTAACTCTTGGCGCAAAAAGATTATGGCGCTTATCTACGACAGCCGAAGACCGAAAACTTCGAAAACTTATGTACGAACGGATACCGGATCAAATTGCGGCAATTGAAATGCTCGCTACGCGATTCCCTGGTGGTGGGTGCAAAAGTTATGTCATCAAAATGAAGCAGGCCAGAGGTGTGAAAGCCGACTTTGATGATGAAAAACTTGAAATGGAAATCATTGAAAAAATCGCGGAAGAGTTAACCGATAAATATTTAGCAGCATATTAACTTAGTGGATAAAAATAATGAGCAAGGTTAAAGGTATTGCCCACTCAAGGGAAATAAAAGCATCGCAAAAAAAACGGGATGTCAGGAAACTGAGTCAGCGTATTAATGATGCGATGCGTGATCCTGATTTGGTCATTATTTTATTACTAAGCATGGGTGTATGTTCATTCGTCTTCTTTTTTATCCCTTTTTGGGCTGAGTTTTTACTGCTATTTTTCATGGCATTTAGAAGTAAATACGTTAACTTCGACAAATTGGTTTTTGAATTTCCTTATCGTGTCCCTTCTCATGCTGATGTTTATGATGGTTCTACACCAAATGGGGCGTCAAAAGGGAAGGGGGTTACATACCTCGGGACTGACCTTGAACACAAGGAACAGATTTATGCCGGTGACTCAGATCTTCGTACTCACTCCCTTGTTCTGGGAACCACGGGTTCAGGTAAAACAGAATATCTACTGGGTATTTTTTTCAATGCCCTGGTTCAAAATACCGGATGTATTTATGTTGATGGTAAAGGCGATCCGAAACTTCAAAAAGAAGTCTTCCGTCTCAGTCGAATCATGGGGAGAGTCCCGGATTTACTGATTATCAACTTTATTACTTCCGGGCGTGACTTTGTTGATAAACAGCGGGATAAAGTGACAAACAACATGAATATGATGGCAAATACGTCATCAGGCATGTTAATTGAATTAATCATTGGCTTAATGGATTCTTCGGGTGGTGGCGGTGACATGTGGAAGGGTCGCGCTATCAGCTTTGTTGCAGCCATTACACGACCACTCGTTTATCTTCGTGATAAGGGATTCATCAATTTATCCCCTGAAACCTATTTAAGTTACTTTGAACTTCATGTTCTAGAAGATTTGGTCTTCTGTCACGGAGGTAAATACGGGGAAAAGTTTGATGTCATTGCTGCCCCTCTTAAAAACTATCTTGTCACCTTACCTGGCTATCAAAACACAGATGCCAAGCGTAAAAAACAGGAAACTAAAACACTGGAGCAACACGGTTTTATCGTGATGCAGCTTACGCGTATTTTTAACGATTTGACTTATAACTACGGTCACATTTTTAAAGTAAAGCGTGGTGATGTAGATTTTTACGATGTAGTGATAAACCGTCGTTTACTGATTGTACTGCTGCCAGCTCTGGAAAACTCACCTGATAGCCTGCAAATGCTCGGAAAACTTATAGTTGGCTCCGTCAAACAAATGATGGCCGGGTGTCTGGGTAACAGAGTGGAAGGTGTGGTGCGAGAAATCATCGACAGCCGTCCAACCAACTCCGAATTCCCGTTCTATACAATTTTCGATGAATATGGTTATTACGCTGTAGTTGGCTTTGCCGTTGCCCCGGCGCAAGCCCGTTCTCTCGGCTTCTCTATGACGTTCGCCGCGCAGGACTTTTCCAGCCTTAAAAAATCCTCCGTTGAAGAGGCCGATGCAACCTGGGAAAACACCAATATTCGCGTATTTGGGCGTTTAACCTCCGGTGAGGAATCAGAAACATGGAAGCGCATTGTTGGGGCAACAAGTACCGCAACTGAGGCCGAAATTTCTAGTTATGAACGCAGTGTTGGTATGCTTAATGACAATCATAGACTTGGTGATAACGTCCAACTAACACAAAAGCAGCGTGTTCATTATGATGATTTTGCACTGCAGGAAAATGGTGATTTCACGTTTGTGATAGGTAAAAAGGAAAATAAAGGCAAGGAAGGTGGTGTACGCGTCATTCGGGGTCGCGGTTTTTACACGGCCAGTAAATCCCCTAAAGAAATGCGACTCAATGATTTTGTTCCAATAGTGCCGCCAGAACCAAGCGACTTACCGCAGGTGTTGATTGATTTAAACACCATAACTAGCTTGATCGGCAATAACAAATTGCAACTAGCAATGCGTACAAAAATTGACGAATTACCTTTGCTTAAAAGTTTCACAGCGCTTTCATCCCTGAATGAATATTTGGGAAAAACAAAGAATAACCAGGGATTAGTGAGTCGTGATCTTGCTTGTGCGCAAGTGGCCATGTCTCTGGTATTGGGTAATAGTGAGTTTACTTTTACTTTACCTGTTGAGGACAAGAAAGAAGCTCAAGAAGCTCAGGCTCAACCTGCTATCCAGGCCAATGACGCTGCTGATGAGATAACAATCAAACCCATCAGCCTTATGGAAGAACATGATTACCTACCTGATTTGGTGGAACCATCAGACAAAAAGGAAGCTCTCGAATTATTTGACGTATTATCATCTCTGGATGATTACGTGTCTGCAGCAATTGCTCTTACCGTCGATCAATCTGATTTTGAAGATGATTATGAACACATTAATCTGGATACTCAGCAAGTCAGTTTCTACACAACTCAGGAGCCGGTAACACGCCAGGATAGCGAGAATTTTACTAATAAAATGAAGGTCTACTTCAACTTTTCCGAAAATGATGAAGTTGAGAGTCAGCGCACACACTCAGGTTCACGTAATGTGGTGTCTGCAATGTATCATGCTCAGCTTATGTCTCTTTTCAGCCGTGGTCGCAAAGTTACGGCCAAAATCATCCGGGATATCAAAGATGATATTGATAATGAGTATCAGCGACTTCTCGAAAGTACCTCGTACCTCGATGGCCAGACGCCAGAAAAAGTTGATGTGAATAAAATGCGACAGTCGATTCTCGACCTTTCAAGCGTGTGTGGGGATTACCTAAAAAAACATTACATCGTTTGATTTGTGGTAGAGTTTCTGTGCTTAGCAGCTTGTAATTGCCCTACAATTACGATGGAAGTTTTATTTATAAGAGCAGGTACTTATAAGAGTAGATGATGAGCGACAATTTTTTCCGTGTAGTAGGTAACTTAAAAACATTACGGGCGACTCTAAAACCTGTTTCCACGGAACAGATCAGGGAGTTTGTTCATAAATTAACCGTTATCATTGACGAACGTGACCGGGACGAAGAGGCTATGCGTCTTGCGCACCAAGAACGCCTGAAAAAAGTGGATCTCATCAGACAGCAAATGGAGCATCTTGGGATTAATCCCCAGGAGTTACTCTCTGATGAGGAACAAAAATCATTTATTGAGACTAAGCCAAAGAAAATTAAGACTCGTACTAATGAGCCGAAATACGAGTACATTGATGAATTAGGTCAATATCGAACCTGGACAGGTCAGGGAAGAACCCCTAGACGAATTAATAATGAAATATCCCACAATGGAAAGACATTGCAGGATTTTTTAATTAAGAAATAAACAATATTACTTTTATTTCAACTCTTCTGTAATTACACTTGATTAAATAACCCTTGCGATTTATATTTCATAAATTAATTCGCAAGGGTTATTTTATGAATAAGAAAAGTAAATTAAAATCAGCATCCCGATTTCTATTTTTATCTATGCCTGCAAGGATAATTGGATTTAATCAACTTAAAGATGGTCATGTCATCATTAAGTCGTTATGGGCTAATTTGCGAAACCCAATTTGTCCTGAATGTAATAAAGGCACGTTAAATAAAATCAAAAATGAGATGAACTTCGATAACGCCCCAAACGAAAAAATCAGCGTTTCATCTTATTCCTGTAATAACTGCGAGTTTTCTATTGTCAGTCCTCCAGACCTAATTCAGTCGAAAATTATTGATATTAGAAAAAATGAGGTTCAACGTTTTCTTGCAGAGAGTGGTAATCAGGAACAAATTGCGAAAAGTGAAAAACAGCATGTGTATGTTTCTCGCTTTTTTTTCATTCTGGCATTATCGATGTTCATTTACACAGGTTATATCTTCGCGACCGGAGGGGCGCTGCTTCTGTCTGCCAATAATCTGGCTGTATCCCTTTTAGCCTTCTTATATGCAATGAAGCGAAGTTACCGGGCATGGCAGGTAGCAACAGGTCATATCTTTGTACCTGGGTCTTTTCGGAAATGGTTACTAGAGGGGAAATGGATTATATGAAATCAATAATTTGTTTTAGTTTTGCTGCATCCCTTTTCTTAATTAATGAATCAGTGGCATTAGCCAGTGTGGGTACAAATCAAAATATTTCTTTGCCACCACGACCAACTGATAATCCTGAGTTGTATTCAGAAAGACCGGCAACGATAAACTGTGTCATCAGTGCTGCTAAAAAACAAAATGTTCCTGCCAATATATTACTTGCATTATCTAGCATGGAAAATGGCAGAAATGGGCAATGGGTCAGAAATTCAAATGGTTCTTATGACATGGGACACTTTCAAATTAATACCATTCACTGGGTTGGGAAAAAATTTGATGGTGTTCTAGATTTAGATTATCGGGACGTAGCATTACGCGGTTGTTATAACGCAGAACTTGCAGCATGGTTGCTTAAAAAAAGAATCAATGAAAATAGCGATTTTGATTACTGGACACGAGTCGCTAATTATCACAGTAAAACAGAGAAGTTCAACACTATCTATAAACGTAAACTTATCCCTTTAGCTATCGCCTGGGGGAAATGGCTAGAAAGAAATGGTGATTACTCTATAGCCTACAAGTAAAGAGGATTTATAAATGTCTGCACATAATAATGTCCAGCTCATTGGTTTTATCGGTCAGGATCGTCGCCTTAATAAAAATCGTGATACCGGAGATGTAACCGGTCTGGCGTTCAGCATTGCGGTAGACGCTCGCATTCCTGATCCTGATAAACCAGGTGAGTGGAAAGATGATACACACTGGTTCTGGGTAAATGTCAGTGCTAGAAATCATTCATTTGAATTCTATTGCAAACACTTGCTCAAGGGCGCACAAATCGCCATGTCAGGTGTTCTTGGCCAACATACCCGCAAGACAGAAGTTCGCCAGGACGGAAATGAAAATGTTGATGTCGTCAGAGAAACCATCATTGACATTAATGCCACTGACATTCAAATCCTGCGTTTTGCGAAACCTAAAGAAAACACGCCCGAGCATGGCCAGCAAAGCGCTGCCAATCAAACTGTCGATGAAGGAAACAACAGGGAAGGGCAACAAGAGCCTCCTTATAGTCAGGAACATGTAGCAGAAACAGTCTGACCGTCGTTTTAAATCATTTATTACTTAATCCTAAGATTTCAACTCTCCTGGGTGCTATGCAGTTTATTAACAAAAGGAAATAACAATGTCTTCTCGCGGTGTAAACAAAGTCATTCTCGTTGGTAATTTAGGGCAAGATCCAGAAGTACGGTACATGCCAAATGGCGGCGCAGTTGCCAATATAACGCTCGCCACATCCGATACCTGGCGTGATAAGCAGACTGGCGAAGCCAAAGAGAAAACTGAATGGCACCGTGTTGTGCTGTTCGGCAAGCTCGCAGAAGTGGCCGGTGAATATCTTCGTAAAGGTTCACAGGTTTATATTGAAGGCGCATTACAAACTCGCAAATGGACTGACCAGGCTGGCGTAGAAAAATACACCACTGAGATTATTGTCAATGTAGGCGGCACTATGCAGATGCTAGGCGCAAGAGCGGGAGGAAGTGCAGGCGCACCGGCTGGCGGCAATTCACCATCTACACCACAGCAGAGTTCACCGGCACCGTCTAATAATGAGCCACCAATGGACTTTGACGATGACCAGCCATTCTAGAGTTCTTATATTATAAATCAGCATCATACGTAATTTTTCTTTAGCAAAAGTATCACCTAATCATCCAATAAAACAGAACCTCTGTTCATCAGAAATGACGTTCTGTTGTCATCCCAACTCCGCAGGCCGATGCAAAGTGGCACTATAGCGACTCCGCGTAAGCGAGGTCGTTATAGTGCTGCAAAGTAGGGGGCGTTCTATCAGTGCTTAACTTTTGGTATTGCTTTGAATGCATCACTACATGAAGGGTCTGATCTGGATCAGCAGTGTCTGTTTTTTTGTATGAGAACAGTCTAAGAAATTCGTAGAACTGGATACCTTCTTTTGTCACTGCATGGCCTGGATAAATCAACAAAATCCTGGTATACTTTGGTGTCACAAATTATGTGCATTTCGCTACATGATCTTAACTGGATCAGAAGATGATCCAGAGACGATCCAAATCTAGATCCTGTCCTCATAACCTTTAATCTATGCATTACCTAAAACGCGCTCAGAAGCATTTTAAGCGCTTGGCTATCGTAAGTAGTACCTTCGCTCATTCTTGCCAGAAAAAACCCTCACAATCGCTCTCAGGTGGTTTAAATGGCTGTTCACTTGCAGATCCATCTGAAAGAATCAAAAAAATACAAAAAAAAATGACAAGCTGCGGAGCAGTGCGGCAGCGCATTTATTTTCTTTTTTTTTCAAGATCTTGGTTTTTAAATTCAAGGTCTTAAAAACAATACTGAAGTATATTCAGTGCGATTTTATCCTGTTAAAACAATACAATAAAAACTGTATTATGCGTATTCTGGGAGTCAATTATGCGTATTCTGGGAGTGAACTATGCGTAATTTGGGAGTCCAACTATGCGTATTCTGGGAGTGAACTATGCGTAATTTGGGAGTGGATAACTTTTGAAACGACTGTTCTGTGGATAACTTGTTAATAAAGCAAAGCGGTGAGCTTTCCTGGACGAAACAACTATGCGTAATTTGGGAGTCCAACTATGCGTAATCTGGGAGTCCAACTATGCGTAATCTGGGAGTCCAACTATGCGTAATCTGGGAGTCCAACTATGCGAAATCTGGGAGTCCAACTATGCGTATTCTGGGAGTCCAACTATGCGTAATCTGGGAGTCCAAACTATGCGTAATCCGGGAGTGCAACTATGCGTAATCTGGGAGTCAAAACCCTGATCGCATTGAGATAAAATCGGAATGTAAGTATTCAAAACGAAATTAATTTTCGTCTAGTTTAACATTTAAAAACCTCAATAAATCATTTCTAGAACTGTCCCGTTCGGAAGTAGGCAATGGGTTTATCCTCCTCAACTATGCGTATTTTGGGAGTGGATATGTGGCCTAGCCCCCAATTCACCCTGATAGGGCATTCATCAACGGTTATTCCTCAACTATGCGTAATCTGGGAGTCAGAAAGGCCGCTTAACCTAATAACTATGCGTAATTTGGGAGTCAGAAACGGCGCTGAGTCCTCTAACTAATCATTTTTTCGAATCCATACATTCTAGTTCTCCTCTAACTATGCGTATTTTGGGAGTCGAATGGGCGGTGCCGCACTAACTATGCGTATTTTGGGAGTCGAATGGGCGGTGCTGCCCTAATTATGCGTAATTTGGGAGTCGTTTAAGCTGACGCCTCAACAACTATGCGTAATTTGGGAGTTGGGGAAGGAACCGTGAAGGGCGTTGCAAAAATTCAATTATTTGTGAATTGAGGGGCTTAAAGAACAATGAAAACCCCAACTATGCGTATTTTGGGAGTGAAGGTGGCCGTTGTTTCCTCCAACTATGCGTGTTTTGGGAGTGAAGGTGGCCGTTGTTTCCTCCAACTATGCGTGTTTTGGGAGTGAAGGTGGCCGCTGTTTCCTCCAACTATGCGTATTTTGGGAGTGAAGGTGGCCGTTGCATCCTCCAACTATGCGTATTTTGGGAGTGAAGGTGGTCGTTGCTTCCTCCAACTATGCGTATTTTGGGAGTGCGAATGGACAATACCTCAGCAACTATGCGTAATCTGGGAGTTAGGGTTGTCACTGAAATCATTTAAATCACTTAGGTTCGGTCAGTGTGACACTTTTCACTCAATACATGATAAATCCAATTGAAAATTTCATGCATCTTGCTATAGTCACTTCATAATAATTCTATGGTGGCTTTTATGGACAATAATGAATCTGCACTGACCGTATTAACAACACTCTACCCAGATGATACTGTGCTGGATATACCGCACAAGACGCCTCAGAACATTGTTCAGACGAATTCACTTATTAATGCTACTTACAGCATGTCTGTTGATGAAATGCGTGTCGTATTTCTCGCGATGAACAAGATTGAAACGCCGGTAAAATTTGTCAAAGGCATGGTTCCAAAGATTAAAATTACCCCACTGGAATTCATTGAAGCATGGGGTATTAAGTCAAACTCAGTCTGGGAAAGACTTCGTTCTATAACCGAAGGGTTGTTCGATAGAACAATCATTACTTACACTGTGGATGAAAATAATAGAAGCATACTGGCTAAACAACGTTGGTTTACCTACGCGGAGTTTGTAGACGATCAGGATTCTTCACACATTAGCCTTCGTTTTGCTCCAGAACTTATTCCTTATCTGTATGACTTTTCTGATAAGTTCACCAAATACAATTTCGCTGAATTAGCAAAGCTTGATACTCCATTCTCTATGCGTTTGTACCAATATCTATCTCAATTCAGAAATTTAAAAAAATATCGTAAAGAAACTGGCGTGATAGTAACTCCTGTTATTGGTGTTGATGAGCTTAAAGAAAGTTTTGGGGTAACAGGAAAGTACGAATTGATTTCAACCCTCAAAAGAGATGTTATTGAACCTGCTATAAAGAAAATTACTCATTTTACTGATTTAACAGTGACATACGATACGGTTAAACAGGGGAAAAAAGTCACTGGATTTATTTTTACGATACTTGAACAGAATACTTCTATTACGTTCGCACCAGTAAGAAAGCGATTACCCTCACGCCCAAATGCCAAAGCTGGCTCTAATCTTGAATTTGAATGGTGGCAACGTTGCATTAAAATCCTGATTGATTTCAGAGAGGAGTTAAAAGCTTACGATCCTGCTTTAGAACTGACTAAAACAGACCTTGTACGATTGAAGGGGTATTATGTAAATTCAGGTTCCTCCTCAAAAGCAAATGAAATACAACAAATCATTGATAGTCTTAAATCTGGTAAAAAATCTAAAAAACAAAAACCAGACGCATAAAACAAATCAAATAAATCAATTTAGCGGCTTTTTAGCCGCTTTTTTGCATGTCAAAAATGTAGCTGAGATATACATTTTTGACATGTCTGTATGTCGCTAAGTTATTAATTTAATTCGATAAAGAATGACATTGTATTTAACGGTTTTTTAGCGGTTATTTATTCAATCTTGATGATTGTTCACCTCTTGATATAGTCAAATAGTTAATTAATCTTGAGGGTTTAAATATGTCATTCGATCCTGATGCGCTAAAACAAAAATCTAATTACGAAAGGCCAAAATCAGTAAAACCAGTACGTCTGTTTTTGAATGTCACGCATTATGATTTGCCTGATAATGGTGCTCATTACGCAGTTGGCCATAACTTTGATAATCCAGAACAGCAGATTCGTGTTCGTCTCACCACTATTGATGAACGTATCAAAGAGCGTCCGAAACAAGATCCTGACAGAATTCGTTCTATGTATGTTTCTGGTGAAAATACCCGTGATACCCTGGCAGCTAAAAGCAAAGCAGGTATCACTCTACTTGCTTTAGATGATGCCATGCTCATCAGTGACGCAGGGGGCATCTCTGAGTACAGAGCGCACTGGCCGCAGACTATCTCAACTTCATCTGACGCAGAAATCATTTCTGGTATGGGTCACATCCGTTTACGTGAAGCGGGTGAAAATCAGAAAAGCGCTCAGGCATTTGTTGAACTCATCGATGATGCGAAAGTTGTAGATGGCTCAAATATTCGTAATTTTCTTACCGAAGCCGTTGAAATTACTGATGATAAAAATCGCGGTCGTGATCCATTCGCCATTGTGCGTATTGAATACAATGGCCAGATTTATGGCACTGCTCGTCTGTACCCGGCTACTGGCACCAAAAGTGTTTACGATCAAAACTTGGGCAGTAATAAAGATGTGGCCGTAAAGCTGGATGGTAAAAGCACGATGACGGCCATTATGTCGGGTAATGTCGTTGGGGCAGCCGGTGGCTATGTTGATCAGCAGGCTGATGTGATCCGTGCGCTTGTCGCGGGGCTGGAGGGGGATGAAAACCCTCCTGTGTTCAATGATGCCAGCTCTCAAGCGCGTAATGCCAACATTTTTTATGGAGCGAAAGCGGGGCAGTTGGTTATCCAGGTGCTACCAGCTCAAAAAATTGAGTTCGGATCAGACAGCCGTAAAACCTATCTGAATGATAAATTTGTTAAACGTCGCTACCAGTTGCAGGGCTATGACCTACCTGGTGGTGGCGAGCAGGATGGTAAGCATGTTTCCGTTAAAAATGGTTATACGCCGACTGTCGTGGGTATCCAGCGTCACCCAGACGGGACACCGTATGCGGTTTATGCATCACCAAAAGAAACATATCCTGTCCAGGTTCCACTTAATGATTTGAGTGTTGCAGTTCTGGCTAAACCTGAACCTGTAGAACTTGTGTTACCGACAGATCCTGAGTCTAAAAATAACCATTCAGATGAACTTTCCTCTCCAGCGCCGATGGCCATCTAAACAACTTACAACACTCGATGATTATTAAGAGAGGGGAATCCCTCTCTTTTTTTAGGTAATTACCATATGAAAGATGAAACCATCAGCAAAGAAGTTATGAAGGTTATTGACCGTTCACATGCGGTGGATTTTGAAGGTTTAATAAGCCAACCTATTGTTCTGGCAAGCGATTACTACTACTACTACTACTCATTCAGGCCAGTTTGGATACAGCTCATTCATGCTGTCAGTGCTATTGATCCTGAATTCACGCCGGTAGATGGTGTGCTCGGCGGGACATTTTTGCGTTGTAATAAACCATTACCTATGTCACTTGTCCGGGACATGGAATTACTTGCTGGGAATGAAAATTCTCGTGCCAATTTAACCGGCCAATTTTTACAGGACCAGGGCGCACTTGTTTTAGTGAATCCCAAAAGTGATATGCGTTACGTTGTACTCAATGTAGATAACATTGTTTACATTGAAAAGTATTCTAAGGACGCAGAGAGTGATGACCTGATATTGCAAGAAGCTGCAACCGCACACTACTTTCGGGATTATACGGATAATGCTTTTCATACGGCCATGTTGGTAGTTGATAAGGCAATTCATGAAGGCTGGCGTCGTAACTTTGCAAACTACACAACCTTATATTCCCGTATGAGTCCAGTAGTTGAAGCTAAGGTCGTCTATGCTCAGATAAATCAATTAGTTGAAGTTGAAGGTCATGATTTCTCAACTGCTGTTAATTTATTCAAGCTTGAGAATGAAAAAAAACTTAACCGATTGCATGAGCTTTTTAACGATGTTGCGGATGAGTTTGGCCATACATCGGCTATGTCAGAACACGCCGCAATCATTGCCCAGGCTTGTATCCAGAATGTTGTTATCGAACAGAAACCGGTTGAACCGGTGAAAGTTGTTAAATGGGTTAATCTGGATTCACTTGGCATTTATTTGGGTGAACAAAAGTTTTCAGATGGAAAGGATCGTCTGATGCTCATCGATAATGACGATTACATCCAAAAAAATGATTGTCTTTCCGGTATTAAAGAAATCGGTTTTAGGCAATTAAAAAACCAGCCGCGATTTGAATCGGGCATATTTGTTTTAAATACTGAGAGCCAGCAGTTAAAACCTTCTGAAATCGCTTCGGCGTTAAAACTTGAGCGTTGTCCTTTAAAAGATATAGAAATTGACCGCATACCCGTTCTTTTCAGGGAAAAAGCGTTTGAAAAATTTGAAGTCAATTTAAACAGTGTTGCACTGAAATCAGATTATTTGGGACTTAATGCAAAAGGACAAAAAGTCTTTACTGGCAGCGTTGGCCGTTTTGCTCGAGTGAGTGCAACTCAGAGTATTAGCAGTGAACAAGGTGAGAAAGCTGATTTCTTATACGCCACAACAGGCCAAGAGTTGCGCTCATGCGCGGAAGGTTTTGTTCTCGAGATTATCCGGGGTGAGCGTAAAAACTGGACTGATGTAACTAAGTTTGCTGCAACTGTTTTTGATACCCGTGAAGGTGTTGATGACAACCGGCTTCACCAGGTGCAAGAGGCGATTGAAGCCGCTGCATACCGTGTTTTTATGGAACAAAATGACGGGTTAAGTCCAGAAGAGTCATTCATTATGTCTCAAAACCTGTACTTTGGTTTGCCGGTCGCCCGGATGCGAACCGCTCAAAGTGTGACGTTACAGCAATTTTCATCTCCGCTTCCGCTGAGTGTTATTGCTCAATCGGTATTAGTGGGCAATGACCATGATACGGCTAACAAACGCGTTCTGGAGCCAACTGCAGGGAATGGAGGCTTATTATTTAATATTAATGCCCACAAATCATTGGTTGAACTCGATCCTGAGCGTGTTCAGGCACTGCGTGAATCCATTCCCGGAGCTGATATTATTCAGGCTGATGCCACTAATACGAATTTTATGCAGGCATTTGTCCAACCGGATGGTTTTGATTATGTGATTGCAAATCCACCATTTGGGCAAATGGATAACATTCGTGAATTCCATCCATTAAAAAAAGTCAGCCGTCTCGATCACTTCATAGCTTTACGCGCACTGGAGAGCCGGAAAGCTGGCGGCAGGGCGGTACTGATTTTAGGGGCTGATAGTGCTCAATCAGATGGGGAAATTAAAGGTCGTACCCGTAGTTTCATGAATTATCTTCATGACTACTATGACGTTCACGGGGCAGTTGAGGTTGATGGCCGTTTGTATTCGCGCCAGGGGTCTGCGTACAACGTCAGAATTTTAGTTGTGGGCGACAGAAAACCTTTCCCAGAAGAGACAAACGTACCTGAGAAACTCCAGGTGTTGCATACCTACAATGAACTATGGGAATGGTCACGTACCTGTATTGCTTCTTATGAGCAAGACAATGTGATTGACGCTGTGCTTCCTCTTGATATTTCGCCATCACCGGTTCGTGCCGCGCCAGTGAAGCGAGTGAAAAAAGTATCCCCTAATCTGGATGTTCAAGAATCCCCAACAGCAGAAGTAAGTGAGCCTGAACAGCCGAAGGTACAAGCGGTCCAGGCTGAAACGGTTGAGATTACAGAACAAGTTGAAGAAACCGTCACTGATGCAGTGATCCCCGCGATTAAGCCGGAAGTTGTGCGTCATACCAATGAATTTCAGGCTCCGTATGTTGCGACAAGCCAGGTCGGCGCAACCTCCACGATGATCCCTATCAACATGAGTGCGGCAGTTTATTCGGCTATGGATAAACTTGTTTCCAAAGTGGGGGATGTTGATAAATACGTTGCTAACCGACTTCAATATTCGCTTCCAGACCTTGGAAAATATTTCAGCCCAGAACAGGTAGACGCTATTGCTCTGGGTATTAATGCTGTGGAAGAAGGGCGAGGCATGATCAATGCCGATCAGACGGGTATTGGTAAAGGTCGCTTTGTTGCAGCGATGCTTCGCCATGCCAAACTGAATAATAAACTCCCTGTTTTTTTGACCATTAAACCTGAGCTTTTCACCGATATTTTCCGTGATATTCGGGATATTGGCAGCGAGCACTTGTTCAAAAAAGTGTTCATATTCAACAATAATGTTGATATCAAAGTCTACGGTTCTGAATCAGAGGTTCTCTACCCGGCTACACAAAAAAATGAACTAAATACTGCTCTTGATACAGGTGAGCTTGATAGTTCTGTGGACCTGGTATTGTCAACCTATTCTCAGTTTCAACGTGACCGCAGTAAAAACAAAAAGTCTGAACTTCTGCTCTCGATTACTGATGACAACAGTATGTTATTGCTTGATGAATCCCATGTTGCAGCCGGGGCTTCACAAATTTCCGAAATTGTCAGTGATGCTGTTTTTAGTTCAAGCGGGGCTATTTATGCATCATCAACACCTATCAAGGGCGTTAAAAACTTCCGACTCTACAGCAAATGCCTTCCACCCTCCGTCGATACGATAACGCTGGCCGATACACTGGAGTTAGGTGGTGAAAGCCTCCAGGAAGCCATATCCACGAATATGGCAATGGATGGGGCGATTATTCGCCGTGAGCATGACTATTCAAAATTGTCGTTCCAGACGCGTTTCCCAGACGAAAAAATTGAAGAACGAAACCGCGAACTCATGGATGTTGTCGCCGGGATAATGTCTGAACTGTCGTTCCTGTCCGGCGATGTGTCAGAAGTGGTGAAGGGTATTAATGACACCGCAACGCAAGAGTGGGGAGCAATACCTGAACATGCACGGAAAGGCAGCAGAATGAGCGCCAGTAGCATGAATTTTGGTTCTCGACTTTATCAAATTACGCGTCAGTTCCTGCTTGGCTGTAAAACTGACTCAGCTATTGCCGATGCATTGGAGGCAATCAAAGAGGGGCGTAAGCCGGTTGTTGCTGTGGAAAATACCGGTGAGTCACTACTCAAAACATTAGTTGCTCTACGCTGTGGCTCCGAAGAACTTGAAAATGAGCTGGAGATCATTAATAGCCTGGTTAACCCGACGCCGGAACAGATAGGACGGAGTATTGCCCTGGAAAGCCAGTTGTCGGAAGCGGCAAAAGACGTTTTATTTGATAACACGCCGCAATTCAGGGATTTACTGGAAATTATGTTAGACCGCATCGCCATGATTAAAATTGTGGGTCGCTATGGGGATGTCACCGTCCAGAACGCAGCCGATGATGAGGAATATTTTGAGGCGCAGGAAACGCTACGTGAGAAAATTCGTGAATTACCGGATCTGCCTTTGTCTCCTATCGATGTATTCAAAGCTGAATTAATTGATGCGGGGTATCGGGTGGATGAAGTCTCGGGACGTAAAACGTCGTTAAAGCCAGAGTATGTTGATGACAAGCGGATGTGGAGGGTGGAAACTCATGCTAAAGCAAACGCTGTGGCCAATGTGGCCGCGTTCCAAAACGGTAAGCTGGATGCCATTGTCATCACTCGTTCTGGCTCCACGGGGATATCACTTCACGCCACTGACCGATTTGCAGATTCTGATTCACGTCAGCGCCAGTTTATTGTCTTGCAGAAAGCGGCCAACATTGCTGAGTTTTTGCAGTGGATGGGTCGTGTGAACCGTAAAGACCAGGTTTGTCCTCCCTTAATCTCAAACATTGAAAGTGGGTTGCCAGCAGAGTCACGGCAGACCATGATGCACAATTCCAAACTACGTAAATTATCAGCAAATACAACAAGTAATCGTGAAAGTGAAAACCTTGAAGGGGATGTTGATCTGTTGAACCACATTGGTGATGAAGTGGCGTTAAATTATTTACGTCAACATCCTGATATTGCTAAAAATCTGGATATTAAAATTCCTAAAATTGGTGAATCCTCAAATTACAATTCTGATTATCCATTTATTAATAAACTGATGAGCCGACTGATGATGATCCGTGTCAGTGAACAGGAATTGATACTTGATACGTTAGTGGAGGGTTATAAGGAAAAAATTGAAGAACTGGATCAATCCAATAAAAACCCGTTTAAAGTGTCAGTGTTTGAATGGAATGCAAGGATTATTAATGAAGAAGAGTTGATGTCCGGGAATATTAACGCATCGGATAGTTCTTTCGATGAACCCGTTAAGTTGCTAACTCTTGAATATGATATGGTTATTGAGCCATTGCGCTTTAATAAATTAGTCGAGTTAATGTCAATTTATACCAAAAGTGCTTATGCTCTTGGGCGCTCAGAGGTGGGCGATGAAGAACCAACTCCTGAGTTATTTTTAAAAAAATACTCAAGAGCTTTGTATGATAATCAATTCGAATATGTACAGTCACATTTGCCTGAAACACTTAAAAGGACAGTTACGAATGTCATGGATATTCGTTCGCTTAACAAAGATGCCAGTGTTGATGGTGCAATGGCAGCGCTGGAACTTTCGGATTACTTGCTGGAAAACATCAGGGGTTTGAAGATTGGCCGTCAGATAGAGTTGAAAGATTTGGACAGTGATGAAACCCATATAGCAATGCTTGTCAATGTTGAGTTTCCAAAATATAAGAAGGATCGGTTCCATCTTTCTAAATATCGGCTTATGTTTGCTATACCGGGTCATGAATTATTAAAAACTATTTCTCTTGCTGCTTTGCGTAGTGATGAGGTATCACTTACTGTTTTTCCAGATGTTATGATTGAGCCAGGTAAGAATATTGATGACTATAACCATTGGGAAAGAAAGTCGTATAACCGTACCCAGGAACGTTTTGATGCAGCGCAAGGCGGTACAATAACGCTTCGTCGTAATACTCTTGAAGGTAATATTTATCGTGCCAGTGAAATGGCCGCTCAAAAAAACATGGGTTATCCGGCTCTCTATACTGATGAGAATGGCAACCGTAAACGCGCTATCCTGGTGAAATCAAAGTTTAGTCCGAGTGATATTCGTGATGTCCCGCTTTCTCTAAATGCTGGCGATGCTGTTCGATACGCGAAGGAGTGGGTTGAAAAAAATGGCACCAGTTACAATACTGCTGACTTGAAGATTACCAATAACAATTCTTTGGAAGCAGCGAAGGAATTTGTGGTCATTCTTTTTAAAGGTCGTCGTGATGGGTCTTACTATGAAATGACAATTAACGGCACTAAATCTGCAAACAATAATTTAATTACGAATGGAAGCATATTTAAAACAGGCAAAGACAGTAATAATAACAGTTTGGGTATTGCTCTTTCTGGCAATAGATCGGTAATGCTTGCTAGAATAGAACCAGACGTATTGCCAGAATTACTTTCACGTTTACAATCGGGCGGTCACGTTGGTAAGTTTTATGTTCACAAACCCGACAAAGTTGTTCTGGATAGTATAAAATCTCAAAATGCTGATTTGAAGAATTCACGTTCCAATCGCATTGATGAGGAAATGTCCTGTAACTCATAATTAATTTAATGCAGAATACCTCAGTGCAATGCTGAGGTATTTATTTTTAGGATTAATTTCATGACTTCCAATGTGGATTTATCAAGAAGCTATATATCTAAATTTTTTTTAGATCGTAGTCTTGATGGAAAGATACAGCATTTTATTGATAAACTGGACTCTGCAGATGTATGGACTGTAGATTTTGAAAAAAACTCCTCAGATTTAAGTGTTATTGCTGAAATTGAAGATTTATTTAATTTATATGGTAAAGGTCTTCATATTGAAGTGGATAAAGTGTTGTTTATTTTGTCCAGTATTACAACATCTCGCTGTTTGTATCTGGTCAATGAAATATCGGAAAAGTACCCTCAATTACTTGATGCGCTAGAGTTGAAAATCGCTGAGCTTACACAAGCTTATTTTCAGGGCGATAATTTACCTCCAGATATTATTAAACAACGATTTGATGTTATGGACAGGGCGCGGTTACTGGATGTGATTTATTCCGAACCGGTTTACCAACGGATTTTCAGACTTCTGTTAAGGGCGTGATATGTCAGAATTAAAAAAAATAATTAAATTAATTATTTTTGGCGGTGTAATTATGCCGTTTTATTCCATTTCTGCAACAACAGGTGTTACAGAACAAGCCTCTGCTATGGACAGCAGTCTCAAGCAGGAGGCTGCAGCTTGTGCGCAGGGGGAGACTCCTGGCACAATTGGTTATGCCATCAAACAAGCCATTGCTGCACACACAGATATCGCTTCGGCTACACCAAATGTTGAATCGTTATTTAATGTGAGTAGCGATTGCTTTTCTGGGGTTAGCAACATGTTTGACCTCTCGTTTGCTATTCCTTCAATTGGGTCAATTATGGCCTCGGCACAAAGTGCTGTTGAAAAATATGCTGCCAAAAAAGCGTGTTCAGCGGTAGACCAAATTTCAGGGATGGTCACGTCACCAATTAATAGCGCCATTGATAATGTGAAGAAATACGACAGTATTGACAATGCACTATCAGGAGAAATGAGCAAGCTTGATCCTTCGCTTGGGTCTGGTTATCACGGCAGTAATTCAACTAGCTACAACATCAACGTAAATCCATTTAATTCAAAGAATAATACGCTTGCTGAGCGTTCCGCTTCGCCAACTTCCTTCTCTCTTCCTTCTGTGTCCAACAGTGCCAGCGACAGTAAATCTGAGAGCCAGTCCAGTTCGGACTCCGGGGATAATTATCTCCAGAGTGTCGGAAGTCTTTTTAAATAAAGGTTTATTATGAATAAATTCAACGTGTTATTCATCTCTTTATCTATTGTGGCTTCTTCCGCTCATGCTGGTACTTGGGTTTCAACGGTGACGCTGGAATCCGTTAAACAAACGATATCTTCTGCGATGAGTGTAGTAACTAAGCAAACAAGCGTAAGTGCTAATCAGGCGGCAGAAGCCCGTGTAAATACTTACAAAACTCTCTCTGATGCCATGAGCACTATCAATATGTCGAATCGACTTATTGATGCCGTAGTGTCGTTTGATCCCCACTTTGGTCAGCCTCAAAGTAATTCGTGCCAGGCGGTTTTACAGACAGGATATAACTTGCAGGCGCGTCAGGTTGCGAATCAAAGCCAGCAGATTCTTATTCAGAATTACGTCAACGATCGCTACAGCGGTGCGCTGGAAGGTAGTCAGCGCCTAATCGAGACTCACAAGTCCGAATACTGCACCGTTGGAGAAAGCAAAGCAGGTTTTTGTCAGTTAAAAGCCAACGGGATGCAGGGGTGGGATGCCGATTATTCGGGGTTTTCAAGTGCGAAAACTCTGGCACCTGATGCTGAATTGGCGGGTTACGCCTATGCAGGGATGATTACCGATCAAACCATGAGTGTGGCAACGGAGTGTCATTCTGAATCTTGCAGAACTGCAGCAATGAACCAGCTTAAAACGGCTTCAATTAACTCCCTCATTGCTACAGCCATCGTTGGTCAGGTCACTGACCGGCGCTTGCCTGAAATTAAGGAGTAGAGATGGTACTTAAAAGAAAAACGAAAGTTGCGTTGGGTCTATGTGGCCTGTTGGGTTCCAGTACCATTTATGCGGCGTTATATGGCGGTGGCCCAGCAGAACTTTGGACTAAAACCCAACTTACTCAACTTGTTACTTCTGTTAATGCGGATATTGCAGGTTTTGGTTCATCGTTTGGTGCAGAAATGCAGACAACTTTTGAGCTTTTATTATCAAGTGTGGCGGTGGCCACTAAGCAAGAAGCTCTGGCCGGTAGCATTGTATCTGACTCAGTAACGCAGTCAGCAGCTCAATTTCTTAACGCTCAAACGGCTCAAAACACGAATAACCAGGTAACAGAAGCCTGGATTAACTATTCAGGCGCGACAGGTCAAGGTTTCGATCCGTGCGGCACACTGGCGAAAAATAAAAGCCTGGACAAGGTGTTTAGCGACAGCACAAGTAAAACCGTTCAGGCAATGAATCGAGCGGATAATGCTCCGGGAAAACTGGTTAATCGCGTTGATGCCATGAATAAGCGCCTGGATGATCATCGTCAGAAATTCTGTACTGAATCCGAAGCTAAAGCGGGTATTTGCAGTCGTTCCGAACTACCTGGTGGGGACAGTAATGGTGCGTTGCTGTTTACATCAACTGACCAAAACTCTTTGGCATCACAAGGTCGTGATGCGTTTATACAAAATGTCCTGGGTGAACCGGATGGAGCCATATCTAAAAGTGCTGGTCGCACTACAGCCGGGCAGTCCTATGGACTTTCAAAAATGCGTAAAGATGCGCTTATGAGTGTTCCTTCTCACTCACTTAATGCCATCAGTACCGCAAATACGCGTTCGCCAGAATTTGATAATCAGTCACCAAATGAAATGCTGCAGGCGCGTGTAAACGCATATTTCGGGGGTAAAGAAGCAGCAAAATGGGCTGAGTCTTTGACGCATCAGGCACCGCGAGGTTTGTTGGTCGAAGGGGCAAAAATGGAGGGGATGGATGCCTGGATCAACTATCGCAGTTATCTGCAGAATCAACGACTGATAGCCAATCTTGCTGCCCTCCAAATGGCTGCGATTGCCCCTACGCAGGCACTTATTGATCGTCAGGCCGATGATTTAATGCGTGTTAATGCTATCAAGCAAATTAAATAAGGTGGAACCATGAAAAGACAGCGCCTGGCGATAGGTTTAAGCCTTATGACGGCCTCTTTTATGGGCTATGCATACTGTCCCCCTCAGTATCAGGAACAAATGGTTATTCCGGCGTTCTCAGCCGCGTATAGCTCAATAAAAGCCGCATTGGTTGGTGTTGATGCCTCACTTTCCGCAATGTTGCAAACGGATAGCCAGCGTCTGAGTTCTGCACTGGCTATTTTGACAAAACAAAAAGCATTGACGGCAAATCAGGTTGCTGAAAGTCAGGTGAATTCAGGCAGAATGCTTGCCCAGGGTATGCAGACAATTTCGCAGACTGAGCGTGTGAAAAATGCACGTTTTGAATATGGTGGCGAATTTGGTCAGGGTTATCAGCCCTGTTTAATCAGCGCAGAGCGTGCAGTTATTGCGACAAGAAATGCCGATATGCAGGGTGAGGCAGCGGAGCGAGTTCGTTCTGAAATCCAGGCGGCACCGGGTAAATATCAAATCCGCGAAGAAGCCAAAAAAAACCAGATTGAATCGCATAAAACGTACTGTACTGCTGATGAAGTGGAGTCCGGTCTGTGTGAGACGACAGGAAGCCAGCCTGGAGCTGATACACGGGTCACTACGTTGTTTGAACCGGCGATGGAAGGTGAAGCCGCGTATCAGGCAAAAGTAGACTTTATTAATAATATCGCAGGAATACCGGATCAACCTGTACCTGAGAAGGCAGCAGGAAGCGCACAGTCACAATCTTATGTTCTGGCTAAGACACGGAAAGATGCACTGGTTTCACCGGCACTGGCAGCACTTAAAGAGATCCAGGTGGAAACATCGGGTATCGATGGGATGGAGTCAGGTAAAGAAGTGCCACTTTCTGTGCTGTACGCAAAACAGGTATCACGTTATTTCGGTAATTCTGATGAATATCAAAACTGGTCGAAGACTCTGGCCATACAGAACGAACGCGGAGTAATGATTGAAGCGCTTAAAGTAAAGGCGCTTAATTTGGCTTTAAAAGCCAAGCTGTATAAGCAATACGAAACAATGGAGGCACAGTTAGCCACGCTTACTGCTACGGAGCTGTCTAATACAATTGGCGCGGGTAATGATCAGAATGCCCGTCAGGCCGAGGCTAACTCAGCACGTTCGGCGGTACAGTGATGAAAGGCTATTCATGGTTTATCTTGATGGCAACACTGTTGCCTGTACATCAAGTTATAGCCGCTACGTGCATGGTATCTCCCACGTCTAAAGAAGTCGTATCCGGGCGATTTGGAAAGGCGCGTGGCGGCGGTGATGCAAACTTCGGGTCAGCAAACAAGAATCCCCATATGCATGATGGTCTGGATTTTTCAACGTCCGGGCTAAGTGTCCCTGTTTATGCTCCAACGGATGCCACTGTCGTGTATTCCGGTGCGCGTGGTAGCGCCGGTAATGCCATTTTAATGAAACGTGATAATGGCGACATCGTTGCGTTTTATCATTTGTCTGGAATTACCGTAAAAGTGGGGCAGCAAATTAAAGCCGGTGCGCAAATTGGTGTGTCCGGTAATACCCCAACAACCAGCATGACAAAACACCTTCATTTTACCTATG
Source organism: Buttiauxella sp. AC142 (assembly GCF_979253435.1). Classification (NCBI taxonomy): domain Bacteria; kingdom Pseudomonadati; phylum Pseudomonadota; class Gammaproteobacteria; order Enterobacterales; family Enterobacteriaceae; genus Buttiauxella; species Buttiauxella sp. AC142. The sequence goes on along the minus strand of NZ_CEEDCH010000003.1, from coordinate 47,785 downwards.
GCACATCTAATAAAAATGATGCAAAAGCGAAAGCTTTTAATCCCCAGATGTTAAACCGTTCTTTTAATCCAGCCTCTTTGTCTAATACCACTAAATTTCAGAGTGGCATTGGTTACAAAACTGATCCCTCGCCATTTTTTTGCGATACGTATCCAATCCAGGATGGACACCCGGCTGATGCTGCAGTGCTAGGTGCTGATACGAAAGCACAGTATGCAATCTTGTTTGGCAGTGTGCCTGAAAATGGTGTGAGGCCAGATACCGCAGGAGTGGATGATGTGCAGGTCGCAGCAGCCAACGCTGATGCGGCACAGGCAAATGAAGAAGGTAAAAGCCTGGAGGATTTAGTTGGAGACACTGGCGCATTTGGTAGTTTGCCAGATGCGCCGATTGGTGAGTACAGCACGATGTCAGCTAATGAAATGCTGGAGACAGAGGCATTCAGAAGGTTCACCGACAGCAACTGGAATAATGAACTGGCCAGTGCATCACAGCGAGCGCTGATGGTCGATTATGTACGTGCGGTTGGACTTGAAAACTATATGGATGTGGCTATTGCACGGAAAAAAGAGCGAATTGAAGCACTCTTAGCGACATACACGAGTATTAAAGCAAAAGCAGTAAAAGCCCAGGTCGAATTAAATGCAGTTAATGCTGCAGCCAACAGTGCTGTTGTACAAATTAAATAGGGGTCAATATGAATTACGATGAAGATAGTTTAGATAAATTGCCTGATTTTGGTTGTGCTGGCCATATCAAATTGGCCGATGCAGAAGACCTGAACTCTCAAGTAGATTTACCTGTAGTGGAGCCGATTCCAGAAGAGATAGATATGGCTACACCGGATAATCTTGCCGATGTTGATGCCTATTTTCTCGTCGATGAAACTCGGGTTGCCTATGGTGAAGAAATTCCGGCTTATCGAAGCGCATCGAAAGTGTTCGCTGAATATCAGAGCCTGGTTCAAAATCTGGAAAATGGTGAAAGTACGATAAAAATCTATTCACGTCAGATCCAGATGAGCGCTTCCGAATTACACAGCGTATCACCTATTTCAGTGGCATTTGATGAGAATGTGCAGCGAGTTGATATCAGTTCTCTGATGGCTGAAACACTGGAAAATGCCGGTACTCATGACAATACCGAAACAGTGGACAATACGGTAGCACTGGAAAATAACGAAACACCGGACAATGCCATTAAGAATAACCCTTTTGAGAACGTGTCAGAAGAGATTGAATCAACGTCAGAAGAAGAATTATCAGAGACTGAACGTGATCGTTTAGCGACTGAATTTGACGACGTTATGAATGATATCGTAAACAAACTTGGCTCGGGTAAAGTGAACGAAAATACTCCCGAACAACCTGATGTTTTGCAATCAAATCAATATGAAATTCCACATAACGAACAGCCAGAATTTGGGTATCAACACCAGGGCGCTTATACACAACAACACCAAAGTGCAATGATGCATGGTGCGCCCGGTCAGCCAGTTACCAATGCGAACAGTTCTAAACCCGATCTTATGCAAGGTGGCGCACATGTCATTGAAGGTGTTGGTAGTGTCCTTTCGGGTGGGATGGTTCTGGGGGGAACACTTTTGCGCGAGGGTGGAAACTTACTCAAAGCATTTGGAGGTAGTATCAACAGTTTCAGCTCACGCCGCGCAGCGGCGAGCGCGGCACCTGGTGAACCTGTAGCCACCACTGTAGCGCCTGATAACACCGTGGGCGAAGAGGGGGTAACACAGGCTTCTTCTGTGACAGATCATCTGCTTGGTGAACTGGAAGCTTACGGGGCTGAATATCACGAATGCATCAATGCCATATGGCGTGAGCCTGTTATGCATACTGTCCGAGGAAAACTGGACGATATCGCGCTTGCCCGAGGGATTAGTGTTGATGAAGTGATTCAGTCATTACCGCATGATCCTGATTTGAGTGATATTTACGTAGAGGTCCAGGATGCTCTAGATACCACGCCAGAATTACGGGATGCGGTTGAGCGTTCCACGCAGGCAATGGATGACTGGCGAGACAGTTACACTGCTGTGTCAGAACGTCATGAACGCACAGATAATGAAGACGAGCGCGAAGTGCTGAAAACGGTCCTGGACGAATCCAGGGAAAAAATGGAGGCCAGTGCTGCTGAGTCACCGGTTATTGATGAGAACGGCGTGACTCAGTTTGAAAAATTGCGTGAAATGATCCAGGTAATGATGGAGAAGCTGAAAGGGTTTATTGCTTCACTGACGGGCAGAAAAGAGGAACAGTTAAGCCCGTCGATGTGATTCACAGTGTAATGAAGGGTTGAGGGATTATTGTGCAAAGGATTGCCGATAATCCCATACCCACGCCCAGCGGGATCTGTTTTTTACGCATGTAAATAAAGGTTCCAAATGTGATTACAAGGGACATGACAGCAAACTGATAAACTTTCTCGTTGCCCAGCCATAGCGCAATGCCTGCCACGAAATAATAATCGCCCGTTCCCATTGCTTCCGTTTTTTTGATAATCCTGAGTAGAACTGCAGGAGTCATCATGATCGCGATTGCTGTTAACCCCGCTCTAATTGCTCCCTCAAGTGTTGAAGGATAGTAATCAGATAGAGCGTAAATTAATCCCGTAACTATCATCAGAACGGTAAGTTGTTCGGGGAGTAAATTGTGTCTAAAATCACAGATAATCAATGAGATACATAATGTTGAAAAAACGGAATAAATGAACCCATCATGAAGAGTGGGGTAGATAAAAAAGTAACTGATGTTTATGCCCATTGTGCAAATCATGATCAGGCATATAGTTTGCCAACTGATGTCCGTTTTTACATCCGTTGGTAGGGGCGTATTTAAAAAATCAACGCAAGATATTTTGTGATTTTTAATCAGTATCAGTGGGTATTTAACTCCAGCCATAACTGATGCCAATGCTAATATCGGTACGAAGATAATAATTAATGCCAGGGAAATCATTTATCGCCCTCAAATGAGTAAACCGTTTGTTTGTAATAAGTGCGTAATCTGAGCATGTTCCGCCAGACCAGTTTTTGATAAATTTGATTAAACTTTGGAGTGCGTGAATGATAATTCCCTATCGCTTTCCATAACTGAGATGGATCATTATTATTTACTTCAACAAGCTTTTGTTTCATCAGCCATGCACCGATCATGACATTAACGCAAGGGTGATCCAGTAAAATGGATTTATCAATATTATATTCGACAAGTGATTTTAGGTGTATAGAGTTGATACCCATTACACTCATATCTGTGCTGCCATTTGTATTTTTCAACACTTGCCCTGGTCGGGTTCCTTCTGTAAGTACAATGGCATTAAGTATTTCCGTGTTAACTTTGTATCGTTGAGATGCAGAAAGTATGCAAGGTTGAAGTTGATTTAACTGAGTTATCTCAAAATCACTTAGCTTTGGTGGTAAGTCCACAAAGTACCTCGTTAATCAGTTTGATTATAAATTAAGGCAGGGTTATTTTATATTTTATCAGAATTAATATTTCAAGGGTAAATTAAATGAATTATGGAATTTATATCTTTTCTCTCATTATGTTGGTTTTTTCATTATCTGGAATTCAGGGCGATGAAAACAGCAGACAAAGTAATAATGCATCAGAAGCACTGGTAGTTAGTAGTCTAGCGGCACAAATGATTGCTTACAGTAACTTGGTACAAACCTACCTGGTTGCACATCCTACTGCGAGCGGAAACATCAGTGATGCTGCATTAAATACGCCAGCCTGGCTAAAAAGAGATTCCAGAATAGTGAATTATTTTAGTGCTGGAAAAGCCTATGTTTACTGTAACTCGTATTGCCCGGCCACTCTGGAAAGGGAGCTGAGTGATAACACCAATAAATCGTTTAATGTTGGCACTGTGAGGAGTGGGAAATTAACTCGATTTGGCACAGTGGATTCTTCATTCACTTTACCGGCTATTTTTAATGATGGGAATATTGTTTATGTAATTAATGGGTAATATTCTTTGTATCTACTTGTATTTATATTACGTCCGAATTAATATAAAAAAAGTCATTCAATTATATTTGTTTCAGTGAGGAACAGGCATGAATATTAAATTCATTGCTCTCGCAGTGGCGTTAACTACGGTAAATTTTATTAGTATCGAAAATTCCTTTGCTGGTTTTGATGTGGTTAATAGTTATGAATATAAGGGTGATTCTTCAAGCCTAATTCGTACCTCACCATCAACTCAAAATACAAGAATGCCGGATTCTATTTTTATTGAAAATGGTGTGCAGTACCGCATGGTTAAAGTACCTGTGACGAATACGTCTGGTAGTGGAGGCTTATTGTCCTCACGCTCAGTTGCCGTTTCACAACCAATGCTACTTGCACAAAATACCGCAGGTGTGTCTACACAACATGCCAGCAGTATGACTACTAATTCATTAGGGACAACAACAGCAAGTAAACCTGTGACCTTGAATAAAACGGTGGTCTTAAATAACGACGACATCAATAAACTCATTAAATCATTTAATAATGTTACCTTTATTGGTCAGCCTACCGCAGACATATTTACCATAATGCCCTATTCCGGTAATGAAAAGAAATTACAGAGAGGCATTGAAACTCTGGCAGCAGGAAAATATTTAGTTGCGATATACCCATCCGTTGCTCGGGCAGCGGGAAATAAACCTGTTTCATGGAGCAAGGGAGTTATCTGGGTCAATGCCCTGGATAAAACCCTTGATGGTTATGGTTTAAAAGCAGTGATTGATGTCAACGGCGGTACGTTGTACGTCAGTGAGAGAAAAAATGATGATAAATCAATTTCAAATATAAAACCGGTTGTACCGGTAGCGCTGGCAAACACAATGCCTTCGACGGCGTTAACGCCGACATCCCCATTTGAAGTTGATAAAACTCATAAAACTGTGGCGACAACAGCCGCTAAGACAGCTCCAGTTACTCCTGTTCTTCCATTGTCGGGTTCTACTCCTACGCCTGTTGTGAATGTACAGCCCATCATTATGTCGAGCTGGAGCGCTCAGGTTGGTAGCACACTGAAAAGCACGGTACAGCAGTGGTCTGATAAACAAGGCTGGCGTTTAATCTGGCAGACAGATAAAGACTACAACATTACTGCGCCATTCACTGTTAATGGGAAAGATACAGGGGATGTTGGTTTTATGGATGCGATGAAAAAAGCGTTTTCCCTTTATGACAAAGCCAAATATCCATTCCAGGTTAAAGCGTACCCAGAGCAGCGTTTAATGTATGTGACATCTAAAGGGAAAGACAACGATGCATAAAGTAAAATTAATTTCTCGCACAATTTCAATGCTGCTATGTGCATCAATGGCTACATCATGCGCTTATAAAAAAATTAACGACACGTTGGATCGTGTTGAGAATAATAGTAAAGATGCTACTAGTTATATGAACGGTTTGCAGAATAAGCGATCTGTAGACGATAATTCATTTTCAATTAATAAAGGGGAGTGGGTTGATACAAATCCTGTATTGATCCCAGCATCTGAACAAATCCCGCAGGCACTGACCTGCAACATTACTTACGCCCCGAAAGTTCCGGTTACGCTGTTTGATTTCGTCCGTACCATAACATCAAAATGTAATATCCCTGTCAGGCTGAGTAGCGATGCTATCGCTGCATTTAGCGCGGGTGAGGGGAGTTCAAACTCTACGCCTGCCCCGATGAGTATGGGTTCAATACCACCTCCACCGGCTCCGATTATTGGTGATCCGGCGACTGTCGGTGTACCGAGCAGCGTTAATCTTCCATCAGTACCGGGTTCGGGTGCCGGTCAGATGTCAACATCCTATGTGGGTAGCGATGGAGGAAGTTCACGACAATTTACACTGACATATGTGGGGTCGCTAAAAGGTCTGCTGGATAGAGTTACAGCTATGTTGGGCTTATCCTGGCGATATGAGCAGGGCCAGGGTGTTGTCATTTCATATCTTGATACTGAAACGTTTTCAATTGCCGCAATGCCATCAGTCACAGATACCTCAACGACTGTAAAAGCAGGTACATCGACAACATCAGGTTCCGCAGGCCAATCAGGTGGAGGGTCATCTAGCAGTTTAGGCGGGGATTCCGGCACTAATACCTCAACTTCTGTTAGTATGAAAAATGACCTGATTGCAGACATTAAGGCAAGCCTGCAATCTATGCTTACTCCTGGTGTAGGCCGCTTATCCCTATCTCCGTCCACAGGCAGTGTAACAGTGACGGATACACCGCAGGTTCTTGAGCGTATTCGTGGCTATCTAAAAAGCACTAACAAAAAAATTACCAAGCAGATTATTTTCAACGTTAAGGTGTTATCCGTCTCGCTGAAAGATACGGATGAACTAAGCCTTAACATGGACCTGGTATATCAGTCCTTGCAGGGTAAATTGGGTCTGAATGTCGTCAACAATTTTGCTGATGTAGCTACAAATCTGACGACAGGCTCTATTTCAATTAACGATCCGGGTGATAAATTCAATGGCACCACGGCAGTAATCAAAGCACTTTCCGAACAAGGTAAAGTGTCTGTTGTCACTAGCCCATCGGTTACGACACTAAATCTGCAGCCTGCCCCGGTCCAGGTGGCACGGCAAACGAGTTATCTGGCACAGCGCACGACGACACAAACTGCAAACGTTGGTTCTGAAACTAGTTTAACACCGGGTACGGTTACGACTGGTTTTAATATGACATTACTGCCATCAATCCTGGATGATTCTCGGGATATCTTGCTCCAGTACAATATTAATCTCAGTTCACTGTTACAGATCCGAAAACTCGGGGATGAGTCGGCGCAAATTGAAATGCCAGAAGTGGATAGCCGGGTATTTAGCCAGCGTGTGAAATTACATAGCGGCGAAACACTGGTATTAAGTGGATTTGAACAAACGGCTGATAATGGCAATAAAGCCGGTGCCGGTGATGCCTCATGGTGGGGATTTGGTGGTTCACGAAGCCGAGCAAGTAACAAAGATGTCCTCGTAGTCATTATTACTCCAGTTATAGAGTAGGTGTGACATGATTACATTATTAGATTTATTCAAGAAAAAAGAAGTCACGCATAACAAAAGGTATAGTGATTCCAGCAATGTTTGTGTGATCGAATTTAAAGGCAAAAAGTTTGTTACGGGATTGCTATGGAAGAAAATTGATAATCCCCGAGCGAAGATGAAGGAAGCCAGGGCATTTGGGCGTCTTAACGAACTGGATATTGTGTCTATTCGTGAACATCCAGACCAGGTTCAAGCGGGGTATGTCAAAAAGAGCCTCGGTGTGACAAAAGAAATGTTCAGTATGGCTTCTACAGTCACAGGCATCATCGAATCTAATCCTGAAATGTTTCTCAGTGAAAAACCTGATTATCTTGTTAAAGATAATCAGCAAGGTCGATGCTGGATGGTAATACTGGAACTAGATAAAAAAAATATTAAAAAGAGAAAAAGTAAAAACAGCAAAGATGTAGATGCTGTTGATGTATTTGATGATAACAATGATGATAGTGTCTACTATATGTTGGCGACATTGAATGGCACAATCATTCCTCAAACTGACCGTGTAGGGTCTTTTGATAAAATCTTATTGGAAGCGAATAAGGTTATTTCACTTTTTCACGGTGGTAACAGTGAATTTAAATGGATATTTGCACCATCTAAATTCAAGCTCTCTGGAGAATCACTTGATTTAGAAAGTGTACTGTTAGTTGACCAGATAAAAAGTGATTATCGTCTAAAGCCTCTTACCTTTGGTCTGTCAAATCGTGAAATAGTTCTGCTTTTATTTCTCGCAATAGCAGTGTCGGCCTATTTGGGGTGGTCGTCATATACTAAAATGATGCAAGAAAAAGAAGACTTGCGAATAGCAGTAGAAAACAAACGTATTGCTGACGAACAAGCCGAACTTATTAGAAAGAAAACGGGATTAAATATAAGCCAGACTGACCTGGTGAAACCGTGGGTCACGCAACCTTCACTTGCAACATTCCTGGAGGTCTGCAATGCCAAAATGATGAATATTCCTATAAATATTGGTGGCTGGCCTCTAACCAATGCCGTTTGCAAAGAAAAAATGCTTGCTGTTGCTTATTCACGACAACAGGGAACAACTGTTAATGATTTTCGTGCAGGGGTAAAGAAAATGTTTGCCATTGAACCTTTAATAGAGGTCGATGGTAACAGCGGTTCTTTTGGATTGGATAACGAAATGCCACCGGCTGGTAATGAAGAAGTCATCGACTCTTTGACAGCGTTGGGAGAACTTACATCGTTATTCCAGCGCTTAGCGATAACGTATGAAGTTAAACCCGTGGTTGCCCAGGTCATTCCTCCTTTACCTGGTCAGACGAATGATAATGTCCCACAACAAGCACCCTGGGACACTATCGACTTTGGTATGGAAACTCCAGCTATGCCGATTGATGTTTTTGCGAATTTCAATGTTCCAGTGATCCGTTTAGAAAGTATTTCAATGGATACAACAAATATCAAAGATACAAAATGGAAATTAACGGGGAAAATATATGTTAAGCATCAATAAAATTAGTTTAGTGACAGGTTTGCTTCTTTCGTTTTCCATTTTTGCAGAGCAACCTACTTCAAGTTACCTGGATAAACCAGATGGCGTAAATTTGCCTCCTCCAGTTGTCAGTGAGGTGAACAATGATACTCCTGCAACGGCAGTAAACACGCAGTTAAATGGCGTTCCACCGCTAAGTGATCTTGCCAAAATAACCGGCGAAACAATGATTTTAAAAGCGGAACTGGAGAAAGTAAGAACTGCCTGGCAATTGGCAAAAGCCAAAAAGGGTGATTTTAGCGAGTCTTCCAGTAACAACACACAACAGGGTGTTATGAATCCGCTTGTTCAGGCAATGCCTGTTGCGCCATCTGCACCGGCTGAAAAAAAGAAAGAAAAAGAAGTTGAAGAACCAATTTATCTGCCGGTTTTATTGGGCGTGTATGGCTCAAATGGCCGATTACAGGCTTCACTGAGAATGCATGGAGGCGTGACTGTTGAGGCCAGCTCCGGTGATTCAATTCCCGAAGGTTTTATGGTGAAAAGTATCTCGGTTAGCAAAGTTCTGGTCATAAAAAATGGGAAAACCTACAGCGTAGGTTCTTGAGGAAAAATAAAATGAATATTGCAACAGCAGAACCGTCCCACGAACTATTTATCCCAAGGGAAAGTAATTTACGTGGGATGTTGGCTTATGACGATACGACCAAATATTTGTATGTTGAAGAAACCAGTATCACATCCATAGAAGTTATGGAGTATATGGCAGAACTGGAAAGGAAGGATTTTCGTTTTGAGCGTGTAAGTATTACTTCTGATGAACTACGTGATAAATACAGAAGTAAGACGGCGGGTGAAGCGGATAATTCACGGTTACAAAACTCAATTATTAATTTGATTAGAGTCGCTGTTAAAGATCGTGTGTCAGATATTCATATTGTTGTTGACCACGAAAAAACCGTCATTAAATGTCGGCAACTTGGAAGGCTGTGTAAAGTCCCGTCAAATTATAATGAAAAAGACGGAATGGAGATACTTCGTACTATTTACAGTACGATGAGTGATAACGCCGATACGTATCTCAAAGAAAAGGAAAAGCAGGATGCGAGGCTAAGTGCCAAATACGTTTCTGAATTAGGTTTGTATGGTGGGCGTATTGCCACAACACCTACAGATAAAGGGATGTTGATGGTGATTCGTCTTTTTTATTCCAGTGATGAAGCGCTTCCAGAACTTGGTAAATTAGGTTACTCAAATGAGCAAGTTCTGGTTTTGAAGAAAATGATTCGTAGTCGTCTGGGTCTTTGTCTCATATCTGGCGTTACAGGATCAGGTAAGACAACAACCCTAGAAAAAATCATGAAAGTAATGATTGCCGAATCAGATGGTAAAAAGAATTTTATCACGGTTGAAAACCCCCCTGAAAATGATATCCCAGGTGCAAATCAGACACCGGTATTGTGCGAAGATTTTAATGATGACAGCAAGGTGAGTCAGTCATGGGGCAAGTCGATTGCAAACCTATTACGACTTGATCCAGATGTCATTATGGTTGGGGAAATTCGTGATGTTGACTCAGCAAAAGCAGCAGTTCACTCGGCAAATACCGGCCATTTAGTTTTTTCCACCGTCCATGCTTTTGATGCTGTCGCCATACTGGACAGATTGATTTATGACATGGGGTTAATTCCAAGCCAAATACTCAACTATCGGTTGGTAAAAGGTCTGGTGAACCAGAGTTTAATCCCCGTGTTATGCCCGTCATGTAAAGTTCATTTGTCGGGTAACGAACACATTTACGAAGATCCGGCATTTATCGCCAGAGTGAAAAAGGTCATCCCGGATGAAGAAAACTATAAGCATATTTGCGTCACTGGTGCGGGATGTGCTGAATGTAATGAAACAGGTTTAAGTGGACGTACTGTCATTGCAGAAATTATTCACCCAGATAGAGGCTTTATGAATGCCTATCGTACTGCAGGTGCTAATGAAGCGAGAGAATACTGGTTGAAACATTTGAATGGCAAGTCAAAAAAACAGGATCTAATTGAGCGAATTATCAAGGGTGATATTGATCCAAAAGTTGCCGAGGAAGAAGAAGGTGATTTAGATGAAGATTAATATTCCTATCTGGATTATTTAAGAGGGTCTGAAATGTTTGGGATCATGTCATTAGAATTTAATTTTACACATTGGTTTCACCGTCTTCAGTTTGGTACTGAAAAGCGGATCAGTGTGTATAGAACTCTTGATACGTTGTTACGCAATAAAATTGGTATTGATGCTGCATTAAACAGGATCTATGAAGTTTTTAGCAAAAATGGTAGTAAACCTAATGATCCAATTGCGAGAATTATCGCAGAAGTGAAAAGAGCTTACAGTAATGGCTCCCCTCTATCCAAAGCACTTACACCATGGATACCGTATGAAGAAATGATTTTAATTCGTGCCGGTGAAGCAACGAGCACGGTAAGCGAGCAACTAGTTCAATGTATTAACATAATAAAATCGAAGGGACGGTTTACTAAGGCCATTGTAAAATGCTTCTTGTACCCCGTCTTTTTATTAATGATGATTGGCTATCTGATGTACATTGTTTCATATCAAGTCATACCGCCGATGACAAAAATAACAGATCCCACTACCTGGGGCGCATCTGGACGGTTACTTTATGCTGTTTCATCATATACAGTCTCTTATGGATTACTTACAGCGATTGTAATCATATTATTTGCATTATTATGTGTTTTCTCCTTGCCGCATTCATTTGGTGAACTGCGTGTTAAGCTTGACAGAATACCACCGTGGAATATTTACAGGATAATTCATGGGTCTAGTTTTCTTGTTAATTTGGCAGTACTTCTCTCTGCTGGCATAACATTAAAAAATAGTCTTTCTTTAATAAAAGATGGTTCTTCCCCGTGGTTATCTGCACGAATTAACGCTATTATTTACAGTACAAGTAATGGCAAGAGTCTCGGTGAGGCGCTGGATATATCAGGTTATGAATTCCCTGACAGGGACATAATACCTCTTATTAAAGCACTTTCTGACACGGGGCGTATCGATGAAATCTTAACTGATTTTTCCAGCGAGTGGATTGACAGGTCTGTTGAGAAAATTGATGCCATTGCAAATATGATTTTTGCGCTTGGGCTATTTTTAGTTGGTGCTTTAATGATGCTGGTTATGACTGGCTCTAACTCTATTCTTTCGAGCACTCAAAATATGTATGGGTAGTTTATATTCAAGACCTAAATATCAACTTTTTAAATGATTTATTGCACCTTTTATTAGAGGAAGATTCTTATGTATTTAGTCCGTAGTAATTTTAAAAAACCTCATCGCGGCTATACCCTTCTTGAATGGATGGTTTTTATTGCATTATTTTTAACGGGGGTAGGGGTTCTTGCTGCCAATATCGGTGACTCTGGCTCAGCTACAGATATCAACACTGAGACTCAACACGTTGTTGCCCTGGCTAATGGTGCCAAGGATAGTCGATCTACGAGCGGCTATCTTGCAGGTTCGTTGATGACACAAATTGATGCGCGTAATGGCATTCCTTCTGATATGAATAACGTGAACGGGGCTGTAACAAACGTCTGGGGTGGTGCGGTGGATATTACCGGCACAGCCTCACCTGCAACGTTTACAATCAGCTATGCTAAAGTTCCGCGTGAAGCTTGTATTAAGATGGCTACAAAGCTGTCTAAAAACAGCTTGTTTGCGTCCACAAAAATCAACTCAACGTCAACAACCGGTGAGGTTAGTCCAGCCGTAGCGACGACGCAATGTACCGCTTCTGCAAATACAGTTGCATGGGTTTCTAATCAATAATCGGGGTAAGGGCAGAAATGCCCTTTTTATTAATGGATAATTCACGCTTAAAAGAGATTGATTTTGTAGATTTATATATTTCTTCCTCCTCCTTTGAAATCACTATAGGAAATACACGCAAAACCGTCTGGCCTGAATTAAAGGTAGATATTATCAAACTGCGAGAGTGTTGCAGGGAGAAGCTTGAGAAAAACAAATCCCCAGAATACTCAATGCGCTATGACGACGTGCTTTATCGCGTTACGGTTCTCAATGATCCGATGGATGTCCCAATTTATTTTTTGCGTAAGTCATCAGCATCTATTTTGCCGTTTGAGAAATTGGGGCTGCGTGATGATGTTGTTGAACTCATTAACACCAGGGATTTGTCGGGACTAATCCTTATCGCCGGGAAAATGGCTAATGGTAAAACAACGACTGCTGCATCGCTTGTAGCGCACAGATTAAATCTATTAGGTGGCGTCGGCATTGCAATTGAAGATCCAATTGAAACTACTCTTCACGGCAGTCATGGAAATGGTTTTTGTTTTCAGTCAGAGGCTTCACGGTTTAATGGCGGTTACAAAGAACTCCTGATCCGCACGTTGCGCACCGGCACAAACATAATTTTTATTGGCGAAATTCGAGACAGTGAGACGGCAAGCGAAGTGGTAAAAGCTTCAATTAATGGTCATCTCATTATTTCAACTATTCATTCCGGGTCTATTAAAGAGGCAATAGAAAAACTATACCGTCTCTGTGAGGTCACAACACGTCAGTCTCTGTCAGAGGGGTTAAATTTAGTGATTCATCAGAATTTAGAAAACATCGCGAAAGATTCTCATTCTCGACGTTTGATTGCCAGTTCTCTCATTATAGATAAGCCAACTCGAGCTTTAATAAGTAATGAAGACTTTAATAAATTGGACAGCAAAGTGCTCGAGCAAAGACAAAGTTATATCTGGAACGAACAGGATTAAACCTAGTCACTTAATCAATTAAGTTTCATTGTGTCGCATAATGTTTGTCAATGAATTTCTAAATGGAGTAAAAGGATGAAACTTAACAAGATTCATCAGGGATTTACCCTCATTGGTACGATGGTTAGTTTAGCCATAGGCTTGACTGTTTATACCTTAGTTGCACAAAATATGAATGAGACTAGTAATATACAGCTCAATCGTGTGACTGCTGATTATGGACAGATGATTGCACAAGCTGCTGAAAAATACATTTCCGCTAATTACGATACTGTTCTTGCTAATGCGACACCGACACAACCCGCAGTTATCACTATAGCGATGTTAAAAGCAGCAAATGTGCTCCCTGCGAGCATTTCAAACCAAAATCCATACGGCCAAACTTACACTGTGTATGCACTGGAGCCACAACCTAATAAGCTACAGACACTCCTGGTTAGTTCAGGAGGGCAAAACATAGATACAGGTCAACTCGTCCATATTTCTAAAATGCAGGGCGCACAGGGAGGGTATATTTCCCAGCAAGCTCCGGCAATGGTAAATGGTGCCTTCGGTGCATGGGCGTTGCCACTATCAAACTACAACTTGGGAAATAATGCCGGTCATCTGGCAACTGCACTCTTTTTCGTCGATGGGCAAGTCAGTAACGATTATCTATACCGCTCAGCCGTTCCTGGTCATCCCGAATTAAATACAATGTCTACGGCACTGAATATGGGCAGTAATGATATTAACGCTGCAAAAAATGTTAATGCGTCTGGCACCGTCAAAGCACAGGACGTAGATACAAGAGGTGAAACCTATACTGGAAACTGGTTCAGGACACGCGGTGACACAGGCTGGTACAGCGAAAAGTGGGGCGGTGGGTGGAATATGACGGATAGCACATGGATTCGTGCTTATGGTGGTAAAAATGTTTATACATCTGGGCTTATACAGGCAGATGCTGGTTTTAGTACCGGCAGTGATGTGAATGCAAACCGTGTTTACGCTAATCTTCTTCAATCACGGGGTGACTCAAACGCAAATGGAAATATGACTGCGAATGGAGGTATGTATTCAAATTATATGCATTCAAACGGCAACATTGATTCCAGCCAGGATATGAACTCGAATCGAAGTTTTACAAATTACTTGCGTTCGAATGGAAACATTGATGCCAGTGGCGATATGAACTCAAACCGCGTGATATCCAACTCGGTCATATCAAATGGCCGTGTTACGGCGGGGGAGTTTTTACAGCTTAATGGTGTGGCCAATGAGGGGTGGGGATGTTCACCGAATGGGCTTATAGGCCGTGATGCAAACGGCGGCATACTTTCCTGTCAATCCGGTACGTGGTCTAAACCACCAGAGTAACTCGGTAAGAATGTGCGCGAATCGGTGTGGTTCTCAATGGCCGTTGGAGATTGGCAAAATGAATCATGATGGCGACTGGTCGTCATCGGAATACATTAGGTGATGGCTGTGGAGGCTCTTATTCAACTAACTGGCAGGTGCCTGTCATGTGCGCTATGAGATAACTGATAAGGCTACATGGCCGGTTTTGATGGAGAAATGAAGCCCATCGGTATTAAGCACCAGGGCTTTAATTTTTTGTCTAGTAATCAAGCATGATTTTCATACAAGCGCACTCACCTTGTAATTGACCGGGTGAGATTACAGGACAGTTGCGATCAGTTCGGGGCGTGTACCCAATGTAATCCTCTGACTTACGAGCACTCATTGAAGTATACCGGCAGTAGTATCCAGGCTTTCCAGAGACAGGTTTTGTCCAGGCACCGGATTGACAGTTAACTAAATGGGCAACAATAAGCATCAACGTGTTCCTCATCAACACCATCACCAATGCCATACATCCGTGTTCCGGTCATGATGTAGTTAGCAGGGCATTGAACAGGCTTATAGTAGACTGAACCATTACCTTTCCCCCCAATAAAGTTATCGTTGGCAACTGGTGAAGAGTACCAATTACAGCCTTGAGCATTGATCTTTCCACTTCCTGTCCAGACACCGGATTGACAGTTTTATCGAGAACACATCGCATAGGCTGCAAAGCAGTTGTTGTTTGAGCCAGCGCCAGTTACTACCCATCTATTATTTGCTACATCGGGATAACTACCATCCGGTGCGTTGTACGCGGAGGATGCATTACCCGAAAAGTAGGTAAGGCTATAACCACCACTCACAAGCTTATTTCCTACAGGGCAAGCGGCATATGAGTAAGTCTTGTTGCACCCAGCGGCTCCGACTACAACAAAACTATCAAGTTCTGCTTTTGGTGATTTCCACACACCGGATTGACAGTTTTGACTTTCTACCATAGGAAAGTAAAGTTCACGCCTTTGTAACATCGGCGGGAATAAAAATGAGCAAAAAAAGAACGATTCTATTGTGTGATGCTCTTGATAAATACGTTAATACGGTTTCATGCAAAAAAAATGGCTGGCAACAAGAAAGCTATAGACGAAATGTAATTAAAAGATATTCGGTTGCAAATATATTGATGCATGAAATCACTTCTATTGATATTGCTGAGTATAGAGATTTAAGGTTGTCAGAAATAAACCCAAGAACTGCAAAGCCTATAAGTGGTAATACGGTGCGCCTTGAACTTGCACTAATATCATCGCTCTATAATCTAGCTATTGCTGAATGGGGTACTTGTAAATCGAATCCAGTAGAGGCTGTGAGAAAACCTAAGTGCGCACCTGGGCGGGAACGGAGACTGACATCATTAGAAGAACGCAAAATATCTAAATTATTAAAAGTTCATAACGGAGAATTGTATTCAATATTTAAGCTTGCGTTGGAAACAGGAATGCGCCAGGGGGAAATCTTGTCTCTTGACTGGAGCAACGTGAATCTGCAGATCGGAGTAGCTCACCTGCCATATACGAAAAATGGAACCTCAAGGGATGTTCCACTATCCCGTAAAGCCCGGTCAATATTGACAGACTACGGGTATCATCAAAGTGGACGGGTATTTAAATATCAGTCGAGCGGAGTTAAGAGCGCCTGGCGTAATACTATGAAACAGCTAAAGATAGAGGATCTCCACTTTCATGATCTTCGCCATGAAGCTATCAGCCGCTTATTTGAACTCGGTACGCTAAATGTGATGGAGATTGCCTCAATTTCCGGCCACAAATCGCTGAATATGCTTAAACGCTACACACATCTTAGAGCCTATCAGCTCGTAAAAAAACTGGACGCCAAGGGGCGTACAGTAGACAAAGTTGCAACTTATTTTGTTCCATACCCGGCAGTGGCCACCAAAGAGGATAATGGTTATGTCATCACATTCAGTGATTTTGAGGATCTGAGCGTTACTGATAAAGTTAAAGAAATCGCTATAGAAAAAGCGTCATCAATTCTACTCAAAACATTAGCGATTGCAGCGCATAGGGGGAAGAAGATACCTGTTCCGGGCGAAGTAAAAGTTAATGATGACGGAATAATCATCATTAACCCTTTCTCATAAGCACAATTAGATATGTAACAGGTTACTGGCTGTTAGTTTGACGGGATTGCGGCGTATAATTAATGACTGTCCATTTCCACGCTTGTGCGCTTCCATTTTCAATATTTGCTTTGCGTTTACAGTTAACAAGCAAACTTTTTTGCGGCTTGATCCATTTAAGTGCGTCTGGGGGAATCATCAGTTTGCTCTCAGCAGCCTTGTATTGAGTTTCATCCAGGCCGAGTACGACTTTTGTACCGGTCTGCGAAAGAAAATCACTACTAAAGTGACCTGGTGATTGTGAAGCACAAATGAGCGCCAGGCCGAACTTACGCGCTTCTTTGACAATTGTATCAACGATACTGTCATCAGAATCATCGCGGAATATGTGCGCTTCATCGAGCAGTATCACATCAATGATGTCGTCCTGTTCGCCGCGTTGAATGGCTTGAAGGAAAAGTTCTTCGAGTTTGAAGATAACGAACAGTTTCTTCTCATTCATGAGTAAGGCTTTGATGTCGTATCGCCAGACATTTTTAGCCTCATCAAAAGGAGGTGTGTGCGGTTTGAAAATACCAATGGCATCCAGGTTATCAATCCTGTCTACAACCGATTTCAGCACGTCCACGCTGTCATATTTCATGACGGTTTCAAGCTCTCTGCCTGTGGCGATGCTATCTATATATTTTGAATAGCTTTCAAGTGCTTTTTCTTTGGCTTTCTCCAGATCAGCGTCGGCTTTGCTATCTGGATCTTTGCCGCTGCTTTTCATTGCTTCAAGCGATTTTTTGAAAAGTCTTCCAGCGTGGCGATTGACGACCTCAAGGTTTGCAACAGCTTCTGAACCGGTGCCTAAATACGTTTGCTCAAGAACCAGACGCGCGAATCGAAGCAGGTCGGCAATAGTAGGGTGTGTCCTGCCAGTGTGCTTAATACCCCATTTAGTGATTGCCCCTGAATAGGCAGTTTTTGCTATATACCAGGCGCGTAAGTCTCTGTCCCATGTTGCTCCCAGACTGCTGGCCATGTCTTTTTCGGCATAAGGGACATCGAGATAGAGCCGGTTTTCATCGCTGCCAGTTAGCACCGTGGCATTATCATCAACTTTCCATGTTGCTGCATTATTCATATCAAACCCATGACGGCTGTATAAATCAATAAGCAGATTTCGCAAAGTTGCTTCTTGTTTAGTGCCTAGTGAGCGCATGACCTTATTTACTGTAGTAACAAAACCTTGCACTTTTTTTCGTACACCGCCAAAGTGGGGATCTGCATTCACCTTTAATGGGTTTAATCCCCATTGGGTACTTTCGGAGAATACAACTGTACTTGTAATATCTTCGCCAACATTAATGTCACCATGTACGTCGAAAACATGCATCCTGAATGTTTTATTAGAATTGCTTAAAGTTAAGTCTCTCGCTATTTTCTTTAAATTGTAGGTTTTCCCTGTACCCGAAACACCTAATATTAGCATGTGGGGATTTACAACCTGCTTACTATTCCATGTGACAGGTTTAAGGGTGTTATTTTTAATAGTGTGCGCATCAGTGCCGAATGTTGTTTCCAATACTCACCTCTTTACTGTTTAATAATATGTGTTAATAATATAAATATATCGCATCATCATATTGAGTGACAGTTTTTTTTGGCTGGAGAGATTCATGAGTGGCTTTAATTCTGAATTATTAATTTCCAATGCGTTTAGTTTCGATGAAACGTCATTGGTATTGCTTGATGAATTGACACAGGCGAGAATTATCGAAGGGAATTTACGGTTGTGTTTTTCTCTACGCGTATCGTCCAGAATTATGAGTATGATTTACCTGAATGGCAGGCTGTCAGAAGAAAATAATTTTTTAACAAATATGACGGCTTTAACTCGCAGAATTACTGATGTGTTCAATGTTTTCTATGATTTCATTAAGCCGGATGAAAATCAAAATGATTTCCATCAATTGATCGGAATGATGAATAATTCAATTATAGACTTTATATCACATGAATTTAACCTGGCTATTGAGGCTAAAAATAAAGGTGAATGCTATGAGCCACTTACAATCGGACAAATTCATGAATTAGTTCATAATGTGCTCATTACACAGAAGTATGAATTTAATGTTGTCGATGAAGAGGGGCAGGTAAACCTTGCTGGCACAAAAGGGCATAGTATCTCAAGCGTAAAACATATCGTTTATATGAGCGTGTGGGGTAGATTAAGAGCGATCATACACAGTTTGCTTCCTTCGGCCAAAAGCGATAATGAGCTACTTATTCCCCTGGTTGATATGTTCTCTAAAAAAGTGGATCAGTTAATTGATGATGTATTCACATCATATTCTGATGCTAATGTGTCTTCGGCAGTTGTGTATTCGTATAACATGACTTGCATGGAATTACTGTGCGATATTATTTATTCATTGAATAGGCAGGGAACAATAAACATCTCAATGGGCAATGAGATGATAATCACAGCAATAACAAATGAGTTTATGTCGGCGGTAAAGCAAATGGTTGAACATGTCCGATTTTTGGTTCAAGTAAACAATGAGAACAATGAAGATGCAGAATGATAAAAGTCTTTACCGCAATTTATTAAATCAATTATCAGCGGAGTCGGGGAAGGCATTTTACTTCTTTAAGACTGAGCTTGCACAGTCTGAATTGGGCATTATGTTGACCGATGCGAGCCTGGTTGCCTGTGACAGCATTCTGCACCGTTTAAAACAGCCAGGTTGCGGGTATACGTATCGTATGGAAAATAAACGTTATCTGCCTATAGTGGCAAAACCAGAAAATGATGATTTATCACCGTTTGGAAAGGTTGCACCAGTTCTGGTCTATGTTTTTGATAATTTTATTAAGACAAACCATCTTGAGTTGCAGACATTTTATGCACAAGCTTGTGCCTTTGTGGCTCCAGAATTTACGATTATATCGCATATACCCTGGAAAAATGAGCTGGAAAAAACTTCCTATCAACATCTGAATCCATCATTACTATCAGAAAGTGATAGCAGAATTCTCAGGCATTCTATATGAATGAAATCATTATTGATGCTTTTTTATCGATGACTCCGGCAGAACATATTTCCTATCACGATGATGTATTATTACACCTACAAGGTAAATTCCTTGATATGGCTAATATTACTCTTTCTGACTGTAAGGACATGACATACCGGGCGTGGGTTAATGAGATTTATCTTTCTGAAAGTAAACAACAGCGCGGTATAAATCGTCTTCAATATACTAAGTCGTTGAAATTAATTGTTGTGGGGAGATTTGAGACGGGTATCAGTGATCTGGAAATATTAAGTAAATTGATTATAAAACTTCGCGCACTTGATATGGACATTCCTTCGACGGTTATCACTCAATGTCATTATGTACTGGCTAAGCTTGCGTCTGTATTAGTTGTGTTAGAAAAAATACTGTCTGAACAGGAGATTACCTTAGCAAATCATTCTCTGAGCCGTGTAATCGATAAAATGAAGCGTGAGATGACACATTCTGATGCCTGGAAACAGGTATGGATGGTAGGGGAGTCTAAGCGTGACCAGATAGAAACGATTTCTTTCCATCCCATTGATAGCATTCCAAAGAAGAGAAAACATGTTTAATTCATTTAATGGAGCTGATGGTTTTGTTGTTGATGAGGATTTTAGTGGGTTCATTCCTGAACCATACAAAAAGACGGTTGATGTCCCTCATTTGTCGTATCTGAGATTGCACAACTCGCCACTCACCCCAAACGACAACCCTTCTTCCTTATTGGTTAAAGTAAAAAGAGTCAATATGGTGATCGGTGGCGTTAATGCTTTTTATAATCTGGCCACAGTATGTGGGCACCATGGTCATCGACCTTTTATTATTTATGAAAGCTGTAATCATGAATTGATTGGTAGTAATCTAGATAGGTATATTGATCCATTAACAAAAGAACAAATTGAGTTAATTGTTTCAAACTATCCAATGCATTTGTTTGATTTAATAGTAATAAAGCTAGAGGAATTAGACTATAATTTTGATAAGTTGCGGGATTATTTATTATGGATTAATGCCGCCGATTTTAACCCTATCCCGGAGCCTGTATGAATCTTTCATCTTCTGCTGAGTCCATAAGATCTTATATCTACGAACAAATGGCGCAGTCAAAAACATTTTCTAAAATTACACCAAATGAAGACTTTCGGGATGAGTGCTCATTCTCGGTAATGGCTAATGTCGTATCATATGCTGTTGGTCAATCAGATGGACTCTTTGAAATCAGTCTGCACGAACGGAGTGAGGACGATTCAATTAATTTAATGTATGCCACCATCTTACTGGATCAACCGGAAGGTGGTGCAACGCTTACCATTACTTCTGATACTGATGAGTCTGCTAATTATGAAGCAATTCTCCTGAATGAAAGTATTTCTTTGTCAGGTGAAAGTTATGCAGAACATATCCGCTCGGTGTTTAATAAAGTGGACAATATTATGTCAATAGTGATGTCTGAATCTACGGTGTGATATGCCACAACGTCTCTATATAATTGAAGCCCCTGGTAAATTGAAGCATCTGGCAAAGTTGCTTTATGAACTACATCATGAACACTGCGAAATTATTGCGACGTGTGGTCATATTTGTGGAAACCCAGACGGGTTAAATACGCCCTGGGTGGATTCAGATTTTAATGAAATTGCCTACAATGTTAAACCTGAGCGTCAGGACCTGGTTGAGCGGATACGGACTGCAGCCCTGGTTGCTGATGTCATTTATCTGGCTACGGATAATGACGATGAAGGTGATGTCATTGCACGGGATGTGGCTCATGCTTGTCTGGAAGACACTGACAGCCCTGTATATCGTTTGCCCCTTAAAGCACTAACCCTTAATGAGCTTAAAAGAAGTGTGCCGCTTCTATACCGTTCAGACGATGCCGCAAATCGAGGCGATGCCCGGCGTATATTCGACCGCCTGGTAGGAGGACTCTCAGATGAGCGGGGAGCGGTAGGGCGGGTACAAAGTTCGCTCCTGATTGCGTTAGCAGAATATTCACCAGTTGTGGCTATGCAGCAACTGCATATCCCTGATATTCACGGAGGCGATCCGTGGATTGCGAATATTCCGGTTTATGCTGATGATGTTTTATTAGATCAGTCGTCTGGATTTGAAAATCTAAGTTTACAGGCTGGACGTTCATCAATCGAAACCGGTTCGACACAGTTTAATAATTTCAGCGACTTGCTTGTAAAAACCAGTTTGCAAACTGGTCGTACACCGTCTGAAATTGCCAAAGCGATGCAAAAACTGTATGAGCGCGGAGACATGACATACCCGAGATCTTCTCAGCGTACTGTCACGCCCGAATCAGTTAACCGGCTGGAAATGATTTCACGGCAATACAATCTCGGGTTTATTGGTAGTCGGGTGATGGCGGTGCGTGATGAATCAGCTACTGGCCATGAAGCTCCAACCACGTTAAAAACCGATCTTTCATTAAATAAACCTTATAGCGATCTGGACACTGAATCTGCGGTCCTGGTTGCGAACACACGCAACCAACTTGAATGCGGTTTGCCGTATCGTATTGAAACCGCTTCACCTGCGTCTCTTTCGCGCTTGCCGCCGGAACTTCATGGTATGAACTGGCACCGTCAACGACCGGTGATGCCTGTCTACTGGCATGAGGAAGCTCAGCCTGGGTTGAAATCCTGGACTGTTGCACAATCGCTTGTACATTTTATGGGTTTGAATCAGTTAGGCAGACCTTCAACAGTGATCGCTCATCTCGATAAGTTTATCGAGCGCCAACTCATCAATGATGATTTTTCATTGACTGACAAAGGGCAGTCCTGGACGTTTAATGCTTCTTCTAAATTTCATGATATGAATATTTCAACTTTGGTTGAACGTTATCTCACTCAAAATAATTACAATCCACAGTTAATGGTTAAAGAATTAATTAATTTATGTCGTTTAGACATTAATGATCATACAGGTCAAAAACTTAGTGTTGTTAATAATGACATAGAACAGGATAATTTTGATGAATATGAATCAGAAAATGAACTCTAACGCAAAATTCATTCCTGGGAGTTTTATTGAACAGGATGATTTGATGGGGGGCGTAAAATTTCGATGGTCTGTGATGATGGTTTAACGGCTATTGATAATGTAGATTATAATAAATCAACTCCCGTATATATGCATCCAAATTTTAAACCGGTCGCTTTGGGGCATCTTCATGAGTATATGAAACGCCATTCCATGGACAGGCATTATGCAAATATTCTAACGCTTATTATAAGTAAAGATTTAGGCGCGCTATACAATGATTCTTTGCTGATGATTCGTATTCTTGCTTTTATCCGTAAAAATTATACCGAGAGTGAGTTAACCGTCGATAAATATACCAGCGCACTGACTCACTGTCAGAAAGTGCAGGTTGAATTAGATGACATTCATTCATGCTTACTCGAGTATATAAATTCCACTAAAAGGTAGTAAGTATGAAATCCGTAATAATTGCTGAAAAACCTTCTGTTGCAAAAGATATTGCCTCTGCCCTTGGGGGGTTTACTAAAAATCAAACATGGTATGAAAGTGATACAGCCATTATTACTAACGGCTTTGGTCATTTGGTTGAATGTTTTAGTGAGGAAATGGAATCTATTGGTGCTAACCGCTTGACGGGTTTACCTGTTCTCACTGAAAAATTTAAATTACGTCCACGGGATAAAGCTTCCGCTCAGCTTTCTTTGTTGAAGAAGCTAATGGATCGTAAGGACGTTGACACCATTATTAATGCCTGCGATGCGGGGCGTGAAGGGGAATTAATTTTTCGGTTGATTGTGGCAGCCTGCGGTATTCGTAAACCGATTAAGCGCATGTGGTACACATCGATGACAAAAAATTCTCTTTGTGCAGCCTTCAACAACCTGGCTGATGGGGGCGTATACCGTAATCTTTATGATGCGGCACAGTGTCGTAACGAATCGGATTATTTGATTGGCCTGAATGCCAGCAAAGGCATTTCAGACTGTCTGTCTATTCTTGCACGGCAAAAGGTCTATATGCGGTCAGGCCGTGTTCAGACGCCTGTTACAGCAATGATAGTGGATCGAGAAAACGAGATTCTTAACTTTGTACCGAAAGATTTTAATGAAATAACTGGCACCTTTAAGGTTCAGGACGGGACTTACCAGGCTCGGTTGAAAATTGCGTCAGAAACAGCAGGCGAAGAAACGACTCGTATCTTTGATAAATCACAGTTAAATGATTTATTACTGAAACTCAAATCTGGTCACGTCGAAAAAGCCAGCGATGAGACAAAGAAGGTAGTGACGAAATCGCCAGCATTATTCAGCCTGAGCGCATTACAAAAAGAAGCCAGTAAACGTTTTAAATTTACACTACAACAAACGCTTGATCTAACGCAGTCGCTGTATGAAAAGCATAAAATGGTCACATATCCACGTACCTCATCAGATGCGTTACCCGAAGACTATGTATCGACTGTCATTGACATTTTAAACCGTACACTTACGGCTGAACCTTATAAGTCTCTTATTCCCGTTGCGTTAAGCGGGGATAAAATTGTACAAGCAAATAAAGCGGTTTTCGATAATGAGCGTATCAGTGATCACTTTGCGATTGTCCCTGCTGTGGGTAGCCAATGTGACATATCTGGCTTAACTGAAAATGAACACCGTATTTATGATCTCATTGTTCGCCGCTTTATCAGCGTGTTTTATCCAGATGCCATTTTCAACGAAACAATCAGAACAACCGTAGTTTCTGGGTTGTCTTTAGTGGTAAAGGGGCGTGTACAAGTCCAGCAAGGCTGGCAGTCCATTATGGGAGTAAGACCGGCTGACAATGTGCTTTGCGCACTTGGCAGCGGTGAGATCCCGTCTGTGGTTGATATGGATTCCAGCGCAGGGAAAACTACACCACCAAAACGCTATGACGATGCCAGCGTTTTGACTGCGATGATTAACGCCGGTCGTCTGGTCGATGATAAAAGCCTGGCACAGGCGATGAAAGCAACCGGTCTGGGAACCGAAGCTACACGGGCTGGTATTATTGAAGGGCTTTTGCGGTCTAAATCGGCAACCGGCAAGCCGATTGAACCCTACATTATTCGTGATAAATCGGGGTGTTTCGCACCAACAGAACTGGCTTTTAAATTAGTGAATTTCTGCCGTGCCAGTGGGCTTGAACTATTAACAAGTCCTGAGCTAACAGGGCATTGGGAGCACAACCTAGCTCTGGTAGAAAAAGGGCAAATGTCTCGTACTGATTTTATGACACAAATCAGAGAACAGGCTTCGATGATGATTGCCGCTTTAAAGACACAGGTGAGCGGTGTTAACGAATCGGAAGCTCTGACATTTGAAAATGCATCTTGTCCTAAGTGCAGCAGTGTATTAAATGAATTTTATGATCACATCGGTTGTAAAAATAATTGCGGATTCCGTATTCATAAAAATATGTATGGTCGGAAATTCACAAACAATGAAATTCGTTCTATTATTAACGACCGTCATTCAGTTATCTTTGATGATTTCACAAGTTCAAAATCCAAAAGTAATTACAGCGCTAGAATTGTACTGAAAGAAGATTTCAAAGCAGAAATCGAATTTAAGAAACCTGATAGTGTAGCCAGTCAATTTTCATGTCCAAAATGCAAGAAATCGTTAATGAAAGTTATGGGTAATTATCCCGCTTTGGCTTGTGAACCATGCGCTTTTTCTCTTTCCATGATAATTGCCAGGCGCACGATGAATGATGACGAATTGAATACTCTATTAACAACCGGGTATCTAAATTCACGTAATGGATTCGTGAGTAGTAAGAATAAAGGCTTTTCGGCGGCGCTTTCTCTGGACAATAAAACAGGGAAAGTTACATTTTCATTCGATAATTGAGGCTCATATGCAATTTGGAAAAGTGAGCAGTGATGAATTAAGCGATCTCGGTTTTGATAAAGATGAAATTGCTCTAGTTCATACTGCCGATCCCGTACCGGCTGAATTAGAGGGAGAGAAGGATTATTCCGATACGGTTGGAATTCCTGTTTTTGACGGCGAAAAAATCGTTTTTAACAACTCCTAACTGTTTTCAATTCATTCCCGTAAGGAATATCTATGGCAAAGCGTGATTTTCGACAGGAAGTCACGGATCAGATTATTGAGTTAATCGAGTCCGGGCAAACACTTCCGTGGGATAAAGGATGGAATAATGTAGCGGCACGTCCCTTTAATCCATTCTCTGGTACAACATTTAAAAGAGGCAATAAATTTAATCTGTTATTAATTCAGTCAAATCGTGGATCTATTGATCCGCGCTGGATGACGATGAATCAGATTAGAAAAGCGGGTTTATCATTGCGCAAGGGTTGTCATGGTGCGCTGGTTGAATACTGGAATGTTGTCGATAAAGCTGCTGATTCTGACGCGAAACCGGAACCAGAACGGAACCAGGCATCGGATAACAATGAACGTCCACGAATGTTCTGCCGTACTTTTCTGGAATTCAACGGTGAAGACATTATTGGTCTGCCAGAACTCTCTTATGCGCAGCCAACCTTTGATTCAAATGAGCTGGTTGAACGCCTGGTTGCGGCTACCGGCGCGAAGATTGAATATCGCACTGTGACCGCCAATGGCCTCGATGTCATCAAAGATGCTGCATTCTTCTCGCATAGCGCGGATACGATTGTGTTGCCACCAAAAGGCGCGTTCAAAAGTGAATCTGGCTATTACGCTACGCTTTTGCATGAGCTGGTTCACTGGACAGGACATCATACACGCCTCAACCGGCGTGAACAGGGGGAGCAGCGAGATCCATCGTCACCGGCCTACGCGAAAGAAGAACTTCGCGCTGAGTATGGTGCAGCTTTGCTGACGGCAATGTTTGCTATTGATGGCGGCGTTGAAAATCATGCCTCCTATCTACAGAGTTATTTATCTGTCCTCAAAGATGATAAAAACGAAATTTTCCGCGCAGCGTCTGATGTTGAGGGCATTGTTGATTATCTGTTTGAATTCGATCCTGAACTGCGTCAATTCCTTGAAGGTGAACTTATCAAGGAGAATGTGCTTGATGTTGAAAATGGTGAAGTTAACACCAAACCTGTAAACCAGGCTGACCTGGGTGGGCTTCCAGCATTTACCCCGGAAGTCGCACAACCCGAGCCACCAGGCGCTCCTGCATCTCCCTTGCTTGAAGGTGACAAATGGATTTTCTATCTGGGGATGTTAGGGGAACAATTCATTCAGGATGGTAGTTTGCCAGAAGGTTACATGCGTTCTATGCGTGGGGTGACGGAGCAAAGTCTATTTCATACCACTATGAAAAGGCACGAAGCGGGTAACGAGCCAGTAACAGAGCAGGTAGTGATTGATTATGCCATCAGCACTATTGGCCGTTTCAAAAACCATAAGTGCTTTGTTGATGTCTGGAATCATTTTAAGGAAGCAATGGATGCAGAGCTTGGCAATGAAGCTTCAGTTCTAGGTAATATTAACAATGATCAGAAAGCGGCCATTATGTCCCATATGGATTCATTAAAAGGCGATATGGCCATTCTGGCAGATACCTATAAAACGGATTCCTTTGAAAATGCGCAGTCAATGGCATCACTGCAGGCCGAAAGATTGTGGGGTAGCAAGGAAAGGGTGCCTGTGAATGGTGAGATGTTGCTTAAACAGATCCAGACATTCCATCCAGAGTTGGCCAGTTACATTATGCCAGTTCCACCGGAGTCGGTAATGGAACCTGAACCGGAAATTATACCGGCAATTATTGAGCCTGAGCCGCAACCAGTGGCATCAGGAGGGAGTCGCTACGATATGGATGATGAAGACGAAGACGAGTTTATCCCTGTACCGGTATTTGACGGTGAGCCTGGCAGTGTCGTGGTAGCGGAAACCACTTCCGCTGCAGATGAGGAGGTGTTGTTCGCCCCTTTGGGTAACTCGATACCTTATGACTCCCCGCAACCGTAACAACAATCCAGGCCAGCAATAGCTGGCCTTATTTAATGGTGACGCTATGGCCAGTGTGAAGCGAGAGCACATCAAACCCCTGTTACAGTTTATCGATCACATGTCTGCGCAAAGTATCGCGCTTATAGGTATGCCTTTAGTTTTGAATTCTTCTGTAGCCGTTTCTATCGAGGAGAATGGCGCGTTCCCGGAGGGGGTGGGCGAACTGATTCTGGTGACATATCAGAAGCTACGTAGTAATCAGAGCATTGAATTGGCCGCAGACAACCTTGATGTGTCCCTGTTGGCAAGATCAGACTATTTCAGCTTTATGATGACACTGAGGCGCTACGGTATTGTGGATGTCAGAGAATCGACATCAGTCGTTGAGTATTTTGATGCACTGGTCTATTACGATGCGCAGCGATGTGATGAATATTTCTCTTCAACTACAGATGATGAGGATGTAAATAAAAGTGCTCGGCTTTTACCATAAAAAAAAGCCCGTATTAAACGGGCTGTACTAAAGTTGGCGAGTAAATAAATGGGGCTGAGGAATCATACTACGACTCAAATATATCATTGCAATTAAGTAATGTAAAGATTATGAATGTTATAGGCTGCAAATAATAACCATGATGATAGTGTATTTTCATCTTCCAGAGTCGTAGTGATGTTATTTCTTGTGTGACATTCAATTCCAAGAGCATCTTTTTTATATAAAAGATCGGCTTCAAAATTTGATAAAACCGAAAAGTCATTTTTTGGAATCAGAATAGTATTGATTTTTGATTTGTTGTTTGAAAACCGACATGTAGTGACCATTAAGCTGTTTTTAATTTTTTTGGTTTTGGTTGATATTAGAGCAACGCTGCTTGATGTCCCATTCTTTAAATCAATGCAAAATGTCCCGGATATTTCGGGAAGAGATTTTGCATGAGTAGCAATAAATTCAGCGTATTCGCTGCCATGAGTGTTGGCATCGACAGAATGAGTTATTTTACCTGTGTTTAACCAAGATGAAATCATTTCAAGTAATAATGACTCTTTAGCCGGGGCTGTTAATTCTCTGAATTCATCACAGAAAACCAATGATGCGTTTATGGTATGTACATCAAGCTCTTGTGTGGACAGCGAGTCCCACGTTTTCGGTATCTTGTTCTCGTAGTGTGTAAACCATTGTGTCAGTAATGGATTCATGCGTACACCGGTTCAATTAGTATGGGTTGAGGATAGTTGGCACTTTGATTTTCGTGTATGTAATGTGCCAAGGCGTTTATCTCGCTTTTATCTGAGATGTTATCGATTAAATCATTATCAATCAGTACGGTAGCAAGTATACCTGCACCGTGACTGCTTTTGGCGTAGCGTATTGTAAAAGTCATTAACTACCGCCCAGGCGTTCGTTGAGTTGCTTTAACTCTCTGTTGATACTCTTTTTAAGAGTGCGTACATCATTGGCACAACTGATGTAAATGCTGTCTTCATATTGTCGCACTATTAAATCATTGCTTCCTACCTGGTTCATGAAATAGTTTTCAGCGATACGGTTGACATGCCCCATTGCCGCTACGCCATCACTGGTAGTTAGGTTATCGGGTGCGGGAATCACAGCGGCAAATTCATTAAAATCGCCGTCATCATTACTGCCCTGATGAAGTGAAAAACTTGACACCGGATAGCCCCAGATACTGATAGTGGCTGGTAAAGTAAAGATAGAATCTGTTACCTGGCTCATATTGCCGGATATGAGACTTTTACCGCCAATAGCTTCAATGGTTTTTACAAACTCTTCTGGCGATGTATTTTTTTTGCAGGTTACGTAAGAGATGAGGTTATTTTCCATTTCATTACCTGTATCGGATAAACAGGATGTAGTGCCAATTAGGATAATGCTCAGTCCCAAAATTAAATTTTTTCCAAATGGAATATATTTCATGAAATACTCCTTGTATTGATTAAGATATATATTAAAATCATACTAGTATTTAATCAATATATATGTTTTATTGAATTGCCTTATCTGGTTTTTTTCATGATAACGCCACGTTATTTTTTCTTTAGGTTTTTAATTTAAATTTATTCATTTAATGAGACAGGAAATCTTGCATGAGAACAAAAGTAGATT
Organism: Buttiauxella sp. AC142; assembly: GCF_979253435.1. Taxonomy (NCBI): domain Bacteria; kingdom Pseudomonadati; phylum Pseudomonadota; class Gammaproteobacteria; order Enterobacterales; family Enterobacteriaceae; genus Buttiauxella; species Buttiauxella sp. AC142. Next base: position 17,884 of record NZ_CEEDCH010000003.1, on the reverse strand, counting down.
TTCTCAAAGAATTACGCCCATGCCTTACAGCCAAAACGTTAAAAGACAAAACAGAACAAGTTGAAAAAACATTAACAGGGGTGGAGTTATTGAATTTTCTGAGCGCGGCAGATCATTGTCGTGCCGAAATTCTCACGGGCTGTCTTTATAAAAAAGTACCTAGTGAAGTGTGGGAAAAACTGTCGCGAGCACAGATTGATTAATTTATGAAGAAAATCATTATTCTTTATAATTTCACCGATTATATGGCTCAGCCATGGCTTGATGATGGTTATGAAGTCTGGTGTTTTGATGGTCAGCATAAGTCCGGCATTACCCGTGATGGTAATCACATTAAAGTGGGAATGTGGTTTGATGCCTACACAACCGGCCAGCACGTCAAAGACATCATGAATATGGTTGGGAAGGGCGTTGAACTAGTTTTGGGCTTTCCAGAATGCACAGACCTGGCTAATTCAGGGTCCAGGCACTTTGAACGCAAATTACGTGAGAATCCAGCATGTCAGGCAGAGGCCACGGAGCTTGCTCGGATGGTCATGTATCTGGGGCAGTCATTAAATGTTCCATGGGCGCTGGAAAACCCTGTTGGCCTTTTAAACACTATCTGGCGCAAGCCGAACTTTTACTTTCATCCATATGAATATGGGTGCTATTTACCAGAAGATGATGTTCATCCCGATTTCCCTGATTACATACTGCCACGCGATGCCTACACCAAGAAGACGGGTATTTTTTCAGGAAATGGTTTTATTGAACCCGTTCGTCGTCCTATTAAACGGGAATTGGTCAATAGGGATTCTAAATGTGCTAAACGTTCGGATAATAAAGATGCAGCGGGATATTCGGCACAATATGAAAGATTGGGTGGCAATTCTAGTAAAACGAAACTGATTCGCTCAGCAACACCACGGGGCTTCTCATTAAGTGTCTTTGCCTCAAATGCCCGTCGCGGTTCTTCACGGTTGATCGTCCCCTGAATCTGAGCACTTTAATGCTGTGTGTTTGCCACCTTATGGTGGCTTTTTTTTATGAATTGAGTATTGGTGTAAAGGTGTATAGGTGCTAAAGTGTCTGTGTGTAGGCGCGTAAGCGTTCAACTCTAAAATTCAGGGGAAAAGCATGGCCGGAACTATGCCACTATCACGTTTGTACCCAACAAGACCTACCAGGATCTTTTCAGTGGTTAACTCAAAAGGAGGCGTTGGAAAAACCACCGCTACCGTTAACATCGCCACTGCCCTGGCTCTGGCGGGTTATAGGATTGCTGTACTTGATACCGATCCTCAAAAAAGTCTCGTCAAATGGAATAAAAGTGACGCTGCAATTTTCGATATCTATCAGGGTAAAGATGAAAAAGATGTCTATTCTCTGAGAAAAGATCTGGGTACTGAATACGACTTCATTATTATTGATGGAGCGGGGCATCTGAGTGCGATTACTGCCGCATGTGTGATGATCAGTGATTTGGTCGTCATTCCACTGAGTCCAAGCCCTCTAGATTTTGAAGCAACTGGTAACGTGTATACCATCGTTGAAGCAATGAGGGTAAGCAGACCTCAGCTCATCGCAAAAATCTTAATTAGCCGTTACCGGCCAAACGCCAAGATGTTCAGTGTACTGATTAATAGTATGCGTGAGGCAGGACATGATCGCTTCAAAACAGCTATCAAGCAGCGTGAGTCCTACGTGTCTTCAATGCTGGCCGGTGAAACGGTGTTTGATACGCCAGACGGGCAAGCAAAAGGTGAAATACAGGTGTTGGTACGTGAAATTACCGACATTTTTGATGAATTAGATAAGGGGTAATCTCATGGCTGAAAAAGTTTCTTCCGGCAAAACAATACCATCGATGACCATGGGTACAAGTGACAACGACGGTATCAATAGCATTATCAAAGAGGCTCAAGACAAAGCCGCAGCAATGGATGATCCGTCGAAAACAAAACAGCGAACCAATATTTCATTTGATGGGGATGTTCACAAAGCCCTACGTTTGCTGGCTTTGGAGGAAAACTCATCCTTGACCGAATTAACTAATAAATACTGCCGTGAGGCATTGGTTAAATTGGGTCATTTAAAAGCGTAATCTTCTTGGCAAATGTTCTGGTTGAGGTGTGGAATGGACGAATCAGTTTCTGTAGTTTCTGGTGTATTGAGATACGAGGCTTGCATTGCTTTGGGTCTACAGCCTCGAATGATACAAATGCCGAAAATGGTTGAAGTAAGTGGTTCACCGGCATTCAAAGACTGGTCTAACCGACTCGGTACGGGCGAAAAACTTCCGAGAGGGAAGTATTTCGCACAGCAGCAATTGATTCGTCACATTATCTCTAATTCAGTTTCTGAGGATGTTAAACAGGGTCATGACAGGGTGTTAACTTTTGATGTTGGCCATAAGTCATCTGGAAAAACCGTACCTAGCAACCAGCTTGCCTGGTAACACTATAATCTGGAGGTTTCGATGGAAGCTGTCATTCGCTCAAACCTGGAAGTAGAAGCACTCAAGCAAAGCTGGCTGGCTGATCCGTATTGGGATTTAGAAAACTCAGAAGGGTTTGAGGCGCATCGAGAAGAACTGCTGGCCTTTAGCGAAGCGCAGGAAGCTATTTGGGAAAATGAAAGAACTAACCGTCAAAGTAAGTGAGAAAAAGGCGGGTTAAATGTTCGGAATCCCTATTAAGTATTCTGGATATCCGGTTGAAAGGATATCCAGTGCCTTATCAAATAAAGGCAGTTATCAGCTCTGCTTTACTTTGGTAATTTAATAATTACATCCCCTTTGTCACATAGTACATAACCCGCAATTCTTGAATTATCTGTATTAGTCACGACATCCAAAAGGAATTTATCAAAATCACTTTTGGTCGCTTTGCCTGCTTTTCCATGTACATCAATATTTTTGAAAATATGCATGATCAATTTACTCTCTCTGGTTGTTTAATCACTGATTTAGTCCCGTCTTTGTCCCACATCCATTTATGGCTTCTTCCTTCAAAACCGTAAGGGATTTGCTTATATTTCTGGCGTGTCAGACTTGTATTGATGCCTGCGAGAGCGGATGAGCGCGTCCCCCAATGGTAGCCGCCGTTAGTCGTTAACCACTGAATGATTTCAGCAATGGTGCGCGATTCACCATCACTCATCAGTTGTTCAATACGCAACATCGTGCGCTTCCATTCGGTCATATAGCAACCACTGCCGGTCGTTCCGGGCGTGGCAATACGGGTGTCCGGGTTTAGTTGTTTTCTGAGCACTTTCCCAAGCGTTCTTGAACCCGGAACCAGTTTACCTTCTTTGCGTACTCTCAAACTGTATTCCGCGCCGTGTCTCTTTTCCTGGTAATCACCACGTCCAACCATAACCGCTGGAGTTTTTTCAACAGTTATCCAGCCGATACCATAATGCGCCAATAAGTGATTCATCAGATCGCTCGGTCTGCCTCGGGATGCTGCTGTAGCAATCATGATGAAGTGGGGTAATCCTGTTCTGTCGTGAAACTGAGAGGTGAACCAGCTTAATGCCTGTTCCAGTACCGGAAGTCCCAGGGCTTTTTTTGTCTCGATGACATTCACTAAATGATTTTTTGAGGCGATGAGGTCGGGTCTTTTCGAGTGACCTTTTAAAACGACTTCGGGGTAAACATCCCAGCTATAAAATTCAAGCCATTTGGATACAACAGCCGCTATTTCAGCCTCTGTCATTTGTGGAGAAAACTCATCACCGAATGTGGGGTTTGAATCCAGAACGCAGCGATAGGGGCGTTCGAAACCATCAAGGCTGCTGTCATACTCACTGAAATATCGGTAATTCAAATTGCACTCCTTGATTATTAATTTACATGGGTATGCATGGATAAGTTAGGTATCTCAGGTGAAAATGATTTAATTACCTTTCCAAGGTGTTTTTGTCGTAAAAGTGTCGAAATTGATTTTCTTTCGTATTCCAGTAAAGGACTCGATAAAAATCCAATACGAGCAACGTCGATATATTTTCTATAATATTTACTTTAGCAATAAAACAATTTACTTAAAAGCTCTATTAATACTACTGAAGTATTTTTTTTGGTTTATGAATTATTAATGTTTAATTGGGTTGTAAATACGTTCTCGAAAAGGGATTTGATCGTGTGCGGTTAATTTCTTTGAGGTTGTGATTAAAATCGAATGTAAGTTATAATATGTACAGGCTTTCCATTTGACTATGTATGGAGAAAAGCATGATTCACATAGCAGATTATCCTCAACTCAAGCGAGCGGCCTGGTTCATTGACAGTAGCGCGGAATTTACTGATCAGGAAGCGCTTGCGTTCTACGAGCGCAACTGGAAATACATCGAGCAGGACAAACTACAGCCTCATGAGAAGGCACTCCTTGAGCGCCTGGTGAAGGAAGTAGGTAATGGGGTATTGAATGTTTAAACATCCACATCACCAAAAAATAGCGACGTTGCTAGAGAGCTTTAACGTAGACGTTCTTCGGGATACATCCTGTTTGTTTGGTGGCGGTACGGCCATTGTTATGAGCTGCAATGAGTATCGCGAATCAGTAGATGTAGACTTTCTTTGCAGTTCAACCAAGGGGTACAGCCAGCTCCGTTCCTTACTTTTTGGTACTGATTTTTCCCCGCTATTTAATAAATCAGTTGAAATGGTTGGTGACATCCGCGCAGATCGTGATGGTGTACGTGGATACGTCAAAATTGATGATACGAACATACGTCTAGAGTTTGTTCGGGAAGCCAATATTGATTTAGAGGAGGGGGGAGTAATATGTGGTGTACCGACACTGAGTAAGGTTGATTTGTTTGCCTGCAAATTGTTAGCAAACACTGATCGTGGTACTGACCTGCAATCAGGCGCAAAGGACATTATTGACCTGGCGATGATGCAGCATATGTGGGGAGATATACCAGAAGAGGCCATGGAAAAAGCCGTTGGTGCATATGGCCTGGTAGTCACTCAAGCTTATGAAAGTACCCGTCAGATGATTAATAAGCGGCCTGTATTTGACCGTTACATAAAACACCTGAAAATTGAGCCAGAAGCACAGGATATTATTATTTCCGTACTCAATCTGGACTTTCCAAAAAACGAAAACGATTTAGATTATAATTATTAACATTTGATAGCAGCCCATAATAATGACGCTGCTATATTTGGTTGTGACATAATGAAACTTATACATGACCTGCGTTACCAGTCGCCACCCATAACTGTTAGTTTTGTAGCCGATAGCGCGAGTAACTCATTATTTGGTGAGTCACTTTTACCGCTATGTGTTTCACCTAATACCAGGCCAAATCCATCACCACCTGTCGTGTAATAAATCGCATCAGGGTAATGCTGGCGAACTTCTTCAAGGAGTTTTGCCAGATTATTCGTAATACGATAAAAACGGCTTGAGGCGTTCGGCATTGAGTCTGACAACAATTCATATGCAGACTCATCGCTGGTAGCAATATGTTGCTTTAATTCTTCTGTATTCATTCTCATTTATCCCCGCCAAGTCCAAACTGATTTTTCGGCTTGTAGCCCCTGATTACTTTAAATCCAGCTCCAGTAATAAGATCAGCACATTCATTACAAGCTCGGTTAAACCCTAATAGCTCCTTCCTTTCGCCAGAACCGGCAAGTTCAGCAGGTTTTACTCTGCCCGGAATGAAAACAGGTGTTTCTAATCTGGCTTGTAGCTCAGTGATGAGCTGGCGATACTGTGTGGCCTGGTAATGAAGGTCAGCGTTCTCGGTCGCAAACTTATTCGAGCGCTGCTGCGTCTGCTCCAACACCGTAATCAATTTGAGTACGTCCTTGTCGCCACCGCCACTGCAGTCATACCATTGTGACTCTTGATAGTGTTCATCTGCTATGCCGCGTCCTGGTGCGAAATGCCACCCATTATCATCAACAATTTGACCAGAACACGCCCAAGTGTTGATACCACCTCCAGAACGTTGAAGAGTCAATTCACCGTCACATTTACTGCATTTAGGAATTTCGATAGGGTTGTAGCGTTCCCGTAACTTCTTGATTAATGATTCGACTTCGTTGTCATTGTTCATTGCGTAGTTTTTCCTTACGGTCTTTTAGGGCTTCTTTATAGCTGGCTTTTGCTGCCTTTTTGGTTGGTTGCCAGTCGCCTTCTACATCACGGTATGTATCCCAATTAAATCGTGCGTATCGATACATCCGGTATTCATATTTGCCTGTGAAAAATCCTGTTTCACGCTGCTCAATTTCGGGTTGATTGATGCAAAGCCACTCAGAAAAAGAACAACCATAATCTGCATGAAGGTATTCATCATAAGCAGTTTTCTTCTTCGGTGTTGGTAGAGACGATATTGCTGCAACTTTACCTTTGTCTGTTACGTGGTAAACAACATCACCACATGACCAGCTTGGTGCCTGGCCGACAGAGGCAAAGCCTTGCTCGACCAATTGCCGCCACGCCGTGTTATCTGGATTTCCACTACTGGCTAGAAAGTAATTACGATACGGTTCGCGCTTGTGTTCATTTATTCCCAATGCGTGTTGCATAAGTTCAATGTTTTTGTTCATTGTTTGCCTCCAGTATTTCAGCTAACCGTTTTTTTATTGCTTGGTTTTGCAGTTCCTGCAGTGGTCTTTGGTGAAGCTTTTTTCGTTCGTTTTGAGTTGGATAATTTTTTTAACTGCTCATGTTCAGTTTTCACTTTCACAAGTTCTGCAGTTAACGAGCGTTCTTCCTTCTTATAGCCTGCGATTTCTTCTCGTAAGCGAGCATTATCATCAGACATTACAATTTGGGCTGCACGACTTGCGGCCAGTTCTTCTCTAAGCGTCCCGTGCTCAGTTGAAAGCGCCTCAAACCTGGAAGATAGAGTTTTAAACTCAGTTGTGAGTGACTCAAACCTGGTGGCTATTTCTTCCTGTGATGCCCGAGCATTTCTTGCATTTTCCTCTTCTGTAGAACAACGACGGTCAAGATATTCATTGTCCCGTTTGGTTTTAACCAGAGCCGCATTACTTTCATCAAGTGAACCCTGCAGTTGGGATATCTGGCTTTGTAAGTCTTCCTGTGTGGACACATGAGCCTTTTGTTCAGACTCCAGCTCCGCTAGTGCTTGAGTGTATTGCTGTGATTTTTCTTCAAGCCTGGCTTCATAACGTTTTTCATTGTTTTTTGCGTTAGCTTTAGTTTCAGCTAATTGGTCAGAGAGTAGGGCTGTATTCTTGCTGGCAAACTTAACCTCACTTTCTAATCGTTCAACCTGGCGAGTAGACACAAGCAAATTTTCTTCCGCGTCATCAGCGAGGGATCTGGCTTCTTCGATACGTGCCTCATCAATCCGTCTGGCTTCGTCATAACCGGCGTCAGCAAGTTTCCTTGCATGACTCCAGATGTCTAAAAACGGCCTGATAAGTTCTTCCGGTATCGCTGCAAGATAATCATCTTGCTTACGGACTTGTTCCCCCAATTCAGCCAGGTAATCAGCCTTGCCTCGGTTGATGTCATTTGCACTTCCTTTACCAATCAATGTTCTGATGGTCATCCAGGAAGGTATACGTTGCCCGGTACGGGTAATGGCATCGCAACATATCTTCGTTAAATCGTATGCGGTCTTGCTGCCGCCACCGGCTAAAGCTGTCGATACAGCTTCGACGGCTGTGGGGTACAGGTCAGTAGGGTTTGTCATAGGAAATATCCGTTCATATACGCACATACATCATTATAAAAGATTCCAAACAGTATGGAAACGAGCGAAACCTGCTCATTTTGTGCCTGTAGAGTGACCTGATACGGATATGATATATGAACGTATATGATACTGCATAGTACCTTTAATCAAATAAACTTCCGATAACTACTATTATCAGAAGTTTTATAAGTTGTGATGATCGGCATCGAAACCAATTTTTTGTGTAAGAATAAGGTTGTTGTGGCGTGTAGCTGTAGTGCTTGCACACAGCCATTTTGGGGTAATAATATTTTTGCAGTGGATCTGGGCGTAGGCGGCCTGAGTATAGAGTGTGAGGACTTGAGGACTCAAAGCGGAATGCTGCCAGAATTGGTTCACTGTGAATTTTGTTGGGCTAACTCCTCATCCATTAGCCCGGCACTAACAACCTGCTTCGGCGGGTTTTTTAGTATCTGGATGTCTGCCAGCAAAGCAACCAGAAGCGTTACGGGAATGTGGTTGTATCAATACTCAACAAGACGTTCCTACGTAAATTCTTTCCACTAATCCCCCTGCCAGAATCTCAGATTTCACGTAGCGCAACGTAGTTTCTAGCTTTATCAAAAATACTCACCGATATTTCTCATACGATTAAATCTGTAACTCACTGTAAAACACGAAATCTAGCTTGCACCGGCTGTTCATCGAGCGAGTTGGCCAACTGAAACAAAGATGACGACGGTAGCAATTATTTTGAATGAGTGAGTCACCCAGCCAGGGTGTTGGACTTACGTATCCATGCATGGACCAGGCACAAGACGGCCTGATTTTCGGAATGACTGCACCAGTGATACCTATTTGCGAAGCAGAACCTTTGATATTAGAAATCTTCGCATTGAAAACTGTGCATATTTATTATCAATACCTGACCAGAAAGAAAATGAATTTAATGTTGAGAAATTAGTGTATGGTTCCGTAGATACCAGAAATAGCTTCACCACATTAAGAGAAGCACTTGTATTTGTTCAATCAAATATATGTGATGTCGATCTTGTTGCCGATAATGATATTTTAGAGCATATAGCTTAGTTGATTTGACAAAACTATAGCTCAATGTTAGTTTAATTTTGTGATGTAGTGAGGCGCTAAGGCAACCTACCAGTAATGCGGTAAAACTGACATGGCCACCACTTTTAGCTACATTATGCAGTTGTCAGTGATGCATTACCTCTGACCAAAACTACCCGCTTTTTGCGGGTTTTTTTGTACCTTAACTTCCTAATTAGTAATGTTAAATTCATTTATCTTATCTTTGGAGGTATTTATTGTGTGTGATGCAGACTGTGCATTGGATACTGGATTTTACCCTGACCTATTTTATATCATGGTTGGGACTGTAATTTTTGCCTGGTCGCTTATTGAATCACTTTATGATATAGCGATCTGTTTTTAGAAAATCAATTTCCTGCCAATTTAAACAGTCTTTTTGGGTACATTTGGTTTAACCTGGATAATAAGGTGATTCATGAAAATTGATAAGGATTATAATTCCCGATATTTGAGATTTTTTTGTCAGTCCCCTGTTGTGCGCTTTGTTTTAATGTCCTCTGATATAGATGAACCAAACGATTATTGGTTTGAAATCAATTTATCTGAGCATGACGCTTTACAGGAAAAAATCAGACGTTTTTGTATTAACTACTGTTCAGTGACAGAAAACTATGTCTGGGGTGGTAAAGACAAGCATATAGAGTGTCAGTTTACAGTGGGTGATTTTTCATACGACGAGATACAAGAAGAAATTAAATCCATTGTTGGTAATGAGTTTGATGTTTTCGCCCGTCGAGCCATTAATGATGTATATTCAGAAATCAGAATCTATTTCCTGGTTAAGAATAAATACTTGCCATCCCCTGCTGATATGCACTGTAAGCGCACCTTATCTGAACTAGGTATTAATTTGACCAATGAACTATCTTCGCTCATTCATCTTTCAACCAGTGATAAATATTTTGTGGGGAATTCTATTCTAAGAAAAATATCTAGTTTTGTAGGAAATAACGATATTGAGCGGTTATCTCTGATTTGTTCTGATTTGTTATCTGATGCCTATCCTAAAAAACTTCGTTTTATTGCCTCCAAAATTAATTGCAAACTAAGAAAAGTCTACCATTTAGATACCCTAGTCGATGCGCTTGAGTTCAATGAGTTTACATTTAGATGGGAAAGCCAGTATATAAAAAAATATTTAAAAGACCTTATTGGCTTTGGTTGTCGCTATATAATATTTAATTTAAATGACGAAAATGAATGTGATTATTTAGGGGATCTTTTCAAAAAAGAAAGTGAATTTATCGAAGCGCAAGGCTTAGTAAGCCAGGCTGTTTTTTTTGACCGTCCATGGGATGTGTGGCTTTATGACCTCTGTTGTGATGCAAAAATATATGATCGTGAACACGGAAGATTCAACTGACATGGTGCAAGTTTTGGTTGCCGGGTAGGAGTATGCGTCATCAAAATGCCCGCTGTTCGCGGGCGTTTTGTTTAGTGTGCTGTCTCAGCGTGACCGTGTGGCGAGGCGACAACATGGGAGAGGTCTACCTCCCCTCTGGCACGGTTTAGATCGTATGCCGCCTGCATGGCCAGCCATAAACGAGCTGCCATACCTAAACCGGCCTCCAAGCGGAGCGCCATTTCTGGAGAGATTGCGGCTTTACCTGTTGCAACTTTGCTGAGGGCTGACGGAGATACGCCAAGATCCTTCGCCAGGGCGCGTAAGGACACCTCATAGTCTTCCAGGTATTCCGTAATCAAACCCCCTGGATGGGGGGGATTGACCATAGTCATCAGTGATAATCCTCTAAGTTCAGTATGTATGCATCACCTTCTGAAAATTCGAACGTAATGCGCCAGTTTGCTCTGACTGTGATGGCGTAAAGGTTTTGCTTATCACCTTTCAAAGGGTGGAATTTAAAGCCTGGGTAGTTTCTAAATTCATCCGTTGTCACTGCTTCGTCCAGAACCTGCAAACGTAGCTTTAGCCTTTCAACATCCTTTGCCAGCACTCCGCTTGCGTCGTCTTTTAGATAGAGCTTCTGTAATCCTTTGTGCTTCCAGCTTTTAATCAAAGCTCGCCCCTTCTGTTTCCCGACAAGAAACAGCATAACAAAAGTGTATCTCGATGAGAAACACTTTCTTGGTTTTAATGCCTCAGAATTAGAAAGCCCCCTATATAAGGAGGCTTTACTGGTATTAGACCAACTCAGGATATTACTCAGGCGCTTTTAACAGTGAACGACGCTGGCGGTTGGCGGTTGAAACGGCAATACCCAATGTTTCGGCAATCTCGCGATCTGTTTTTCCTTCGCTGATCAGCTTCGCAATCTCCTCTGCATTACTGCCTTTGCCCTTGGGACGGCCTCGGGTTGCCTGTTTTTTCCAGTGATAGCAGACGGCGGTAAGACTGATCCCTAATTTATCGGCTGTTGCAGCCTGGGTCATTCCTTCGGCTTGGCATTCCTGAATGGCCTGCACATCCACGGTTATATTTGCCACGCTTTACAACTCCTGTATGTCAGTAAACAAAGGCGGGAATTCCCGCCTCTGTATTTTATAGTTAGACGCTGAAAGATCCACGTCTAATCAACTCAACCAGCCTGGCTGCTGCGCTGCGCTGCGCCGGTACATTTGCCATAATGACAGGCCGCTCCTTAGATACATCAACACATGTACCAGCCCAATTTTTGATAAGGAAATATTCTTCTTTTTTCCAGGTGTCGGCCTTAACCGCTAGTTGCTCAATCATTGAGACGGTAGCATTGGCATCATTTTCTTTTAGCAACTCGGCAACGGCATAGCCAAAAGCATTAATCATTACAGCATGGAACTGAATGTAGTCCTTCTTATATTCATTTTGTTTCGTGCTATTTTTAATATCTTCAATCCCTGTTAAATATGCCCATGACTGCCAGATAGCCTCGATATCTTCCTCTGGTAATTTCTTGTCACCGGCACCGATGAATTTAGATGTTGCGTCACAGATAGCCTTGAAACTCACAAAATATGGTTTTTTTGAAGGTACGATATTGTTTTCAAAATCGGTAATCTCTGAAAAAATAGCATGACGGCGCAATATACCAATAACTAACTGTGCTACATCATCACGCCCATCATAGGCCATATTAAGTGTTGCTGATGGTTTAGAAGCATTATTATTTATATCACTGAAAAATTGCTGTCTAGTTTTCAGTGGTAGCTTGACAGTTAGTAGGATCGGAACACTTAGAGAAATATCATAGTTACGGATAAATTCAATAATGCCTCTTGCTCTGTGCTGTCCGTCAAAAAGCTTAATTGTTGCTTCCATCGGGATTTTTGCGATACCAATCATTGAATTGCCGATACATTGAAAGTCTATCTCACTATCACAGTTTCCGATTAATGCAGGGATAATAAACGGCGTACCGCTTTTAGCGGAATCAGTTAGATAAGCTATAAACTTCTTCACCCGTCCAGAGTTTATTTCGCGCTGAGAACGTTCTAGTGCATGACCTAAGCTGTCACTACTCAGCAAGCTTGCCAGCGTTCGGGCTGGAACATTGAGCATAATGGTTGTCGTTCCCCCCTGTAGACCGTAGACGCCTGGTAACTGGTAGTAATACTCTTCCGTTGCTTGTGCTTTTGGAGTTGGCAGAGTGCTTTTCGTGGTGGTATTCATTTTGGATAGCCTTCAATTTATTGGCGACAGGTAGAAGTCCTGCCGCCAGAATTTATTTAAAATTGTGCCCGAATTGCTTGATAAACTTCTTCCTGCCATTTGGATGATTTAATGACATCTTTCATTAAATTTTCAGCCAAATGGTGATCCTCACGACAAAAAGAAATTAAATTTGAAGAAACATCGAAATCGTCAAAGGCTTCAATATTTGTAACTTCTGATTTAAAACCAGAGTTATCTACATCCGCTGTGAACTGGAACCATAATAAAGGAAGATTCTCATCATCCTCTTCACTGTTACGATCAGATTCAAGTTTGTAAAACACATCGCCACCGACGAAAGCCTTTCCATCTTCTTCCTCTGCCACGTTGACCTGCACGTCAGAAATAAACCAGGTTAAATTCTTGAATTTGCTTTCAGTTAATTCGTTTAAGTATCCCATCATTTCTCCGGCGTTTTATTTGTTTCGATGGAGTAATAATAGCTCTGACTTGATTCTATTGCAATATATATCTAAATATATTATGCAATTTAAAGCAGGGAAGTTTTTAACGCGTGGCTTCGCGATACTCTCACCTCGAATTTTCAAAACGACAAGGACGGATCATCGACAGCACTGTATGTGAATTTATGCCCATGGGCATGGAAGGCGACTATGCCGTATCTAAAGTGATCACCGCTCTACAATCGCCGGAAATTACAGTGTTTATCCGTCACACTACCCTCCCCCCCACTGCCAGACCGGTTTTAGATTTTTACTATATAGCAGCGATAAAGGAATCGAACGGTCGGAGACAACATGTACTGTAAGCCATACCTCTATCAATAAAACTCACCGATTATAATTACCAAGAGTTAGTCTTAACTTACTGTTAAAAAACAATTCGTCTTATCGCCCGTTGTACATCGATCGTGTTGGCCATGTCGTTTCTCAGCTGCGACAGATACAGATATTTTGAACAAGATTTCACGCGCTCCGGGGCACATTACGGTAAACTATCCTGGTAAACTGGATTAACAATAATGAGTGGGGAAAGTATATGAAAAAATACGCATGGCCTGATGGGAAAGTAATGCCTATACAATGTCCTAATTGTTCTTCTATCGTAAATGTGCAGATTGAGAACGTCAGGGATTGGGACGTGCCTAGTCGCCCGGACGAGTGTATGGAATGCGGCTGTGAATTTGATATTTCCCATACAGGGAAAGCAACAATACTTCGTGCGCATCCTAAGCACTCGACCGCAAAAGGTCTTGAGTTAGCAAAGAGGGTTATCACCTTCGATCCAAGAATTTAAGGCCGCTTGGACGGCTTTTTTCTACCTCTCGTTTAACTCCCTGCCTCATTGGACATACAGCCTGTTCTGTCCACAATTTCTTTTTTACCGCGCAAAAATTAAGACTTTTCGCAGTCCAAATAGCACTCTCTGCCTTTTTCTATCCTTTTAACCGATATACGATGAAAAACAAATACCTACAATTTTAAAGTGGTTTTTATGGCGCTACATGGAAAGTTTGTTCTGAATGATGCGGATTATTCACCTCTTACATTTTACGGTGTAGGTACATTCATGGCATTTTCGGGTGGGGGTATATACCGTAACAGAGGCGCATGTGGGGATGTACTCAAAAGTGGCCCCTTGCCACCGGGTAAATACTGGATTGTGGAGCGTGGCTCTGGAGGGGTTCTTTCAGGGCTTAAAGCTGATGCGCAGGATCTCTGGAATAAAACGGTGAACGGGACAGCATTCGGGCGTGATGAATGGTTTGCACTGTATAAAGATGATTGGGGGATTGATGATGGAACATGGATTAATAATGTCCATCGAGGTCTTTTCCGTTTACATCCAGGGCATATATCAGAGGGTTGTATTACGCTCCCTAATAATTCTGATTATGCCTCTGTCAGAAATGCTTTGTTGCGAGCAGTCCCCGTTGAAGTTCCCTGCATGAAGTCCCTGATGGCGCGTGGTGTTGTGGAGGTGATAGCTAATGGAATTAGCAACAGTTGTCCAGCCCCTTAAAAAGTGGGGCTTATGGCTTCTCAAAATAATATTCTATATTGGACTTTTGATTACTGTAGGCCGTTCATTAGGTGAACCCGAGATATGGATAAATCATGAGTTTGCCGTGAAAGTGACAGAGGTTATCAAAGGTTATAATAACGTAAATGCTGAAACACTTTACGATAGTTATTTCTATATTTCATTTGTTACCGTCTTGCTTATTACAACAATAATTTACATTTTCTTAATGAAATTAATCAGAAAAATAAGGAGTTTCTAAAATGCCAATCCCCCCATATTTATGGTTAAAAGATGATGGTGGCGCGGATATTAAAGGTTCTGTAGATGTAAAAGACCGTGAAGGAAGTATTGAGGTTATTGGATTCAGTCATGGGTTGAATCTTCCGGTTGACAGTGCCAATGGCAAAATTACTGGCACTCGCTCTCATTCCCCTGTTATGTTTGAGAAAGAGTTTGACAGTTCAAGCCCTTATTTATATAAGGCTGTAGCAACAGGACAAACGTTAAAAAGTGCAGAAATACGTTTTTATCATATAAATGATGCTGGTCAGGAAGTATGTTATTTCACCATTACAATGGAAGGGGTGAAAATTACCGGTGTTAATCCTGGTGTACCCAATACTAAGTTAGCCGGGAACTCACAGTTAAATCACATGGAATCTGTTTCTCTCATGTACGATAAAATAACATGGAAATATGTAGACGGTAATATCCAGTATTCAGACGCATGGACAGAAAGAAATACTGCGTAGCGAAATTATTCAAATTCGCACAGGCCGAGCCATCGGCCTTTTATACCCGTCCTGGCGCAATGACAAAAAGCATCTGATTGTCGCATTCCTTTCATCTCGCTATACTGTAAAAATGTACAGTTGTTTGGTGTCTTATGATGAAAGCAGAAATTTACTCCCCCGATCAGTCAGTTAATCTAAAAATACCGTTGTTTTCCTACAGATGTGAGGCTGGTTTTCCTAGCCCAGCAGCAGACCATATCGACTCCACACTTGATCTGAACGAATACTGCATTCGCCATCCTTCGGCCTCTTACTACCTCCGCGCTTCCGGCGAGTCGATGGTCGAATCCGGGATTCAGTCTGGTGATCTGCTGGTTGTGGACAGGTCACTGACTCCGGTACATGGCAGCATTGTGATTGCCTGTATTGACAGTGAGTTTACGGTCAAAAAACTGTGCCTCCATCCCCGCCTGTGTCTGATGCCCATGAATCCGGCCTACAGCCCGATTTACGCCGATCCTGATGACCTGGAAATTTTCGGGGTTGTGACGCACAGCATTCATGATTTTCTGTAGGAGGCATCATGTACCTGCTGTGTGACGTAAACTCGATGTATGCGGCCTGTGAACAGCTTTTCAGGCCAGATCTGAAAGACAAGCCCGTCTGCGTTCTTTCGAACAACGACGGGAATTGTGTGGCGCTCAACCGCCAGGCAAAAAGCCTCGGTATCAAGCGCGGCGCACCGTATTTCCAGATCAAGGCGCTGATACAGAAACACAATGTCGCCGTGTTCAGTTCTAACTACACACTTTATGGTGATCTCAGTGCGAGAGTATTTTCCGTTCTGGACTCATTAGCAGTTAAAACAGAAGTTTACAGCATTGATGAAGCTTTCCTGCTGGTAGACGGCATCGAGGCCAGCGAATCCCTGCAACATTACGGTCAACGGGTACGGGACACCGTTTATCAGCATACCGGGCTGACCTGCGGGATCGGCGTGGCGCAAACCCGGACACTGGCAAAGCTGGCTAATCATGCCGCCAAAACATGGACGGCAACGGGCGGTGTGGTGGTGCTCACTGAACGGCACCGCCAGCGGAAGTTAATGCACCTGCTCCCGGCTTCCGAGGTGTGGGGTATTGGACGGAAAACCAGCCAGAAGCTTGGCGCAATGGGTATTCATACCGCGCTGGAGCTTGCTGATGCCAGTTTACCGTTCATCCGTAAGACGTTCGGCGTGGTTACTGAGCGCACTGTACGGGAACTTAACGGGATTTCATGCGTATCTGTAGAATCGCACCCCGCCAGGCAACAAATCATTTGCAGTCGCAGTTTTGGCGAGCGGATCACCACGTTACAGGCCATGCATGAAGCGGTCTGTCAGTATGCTGAACGTGCAGCCGAAAAGTTACGCGCCGACAGGCAGTTTTGCCGACATATCACGATATTTATGAGTACCAGCCCCTTTTCCCGCGATCCGTACTACAGCAACAACGCCAGCCAGCTCCTGATGCTGGCAACGCAGGACACCCGCGATATTGTCGCTGCAGCAGTCCGGGCGCTTGAATCAATATGGCGGGACGGGTACAGGTATCAGAAAGCGGGGATCATGCTCAACGATTTCACGCCCGGAACAGGCCAGATTGATTTGTTTGATGAAACGCCACCCAGGGCGAACAGCGCCGCGCTCATGCGCGTGATAGACCAGATAAACCAGAAGGCTTCCTGTGGAATTAATTTTGCCGGACAAGGGATCAACAAAGGCTGGCAGATGAAGCGCGAAATGCTCTCCCCGGCGTATACTACGAACTGGAAACAGCTTCCGGTTGCTGTCATTAAATAAGCGGTACATTGTCGCCAGAGCTGGCAGTAGCAGCGTCTGGCGCGTATCCTGAGTGATACTTAAATTTGCGTGATAGGTGACTTTGAATGGAATTAACGGTCTTAAATGTTGCTCTGATGGGGGCGGCTGGTTCGCTTATTGGTGTGGCGGTGTCGGCGCTGATTAACTGGATGATAGCAAAAGACAACCGAGCAAAATCCCTGAATGAATGGCGCAGAGAAAAATTACTGGCACTGGTCTATGAGTTCCTGCATGAATATAAAGAATGCACCTCCCGTAATAACCGGAATATAGGCCAATATGATACAAGTATAATTACTGAAATGGCACTTAAAAATTATCACCCCTGTGATCAGAAAGCTTATCAGATATGCTTGTTTATGCCTGCAAATAAGAGTGAAGATTTTATTGGTAAATATAATGCAATGAAAATTGAGACAGCAAAACAAACCGATAAAATGCACCATGATTTAATGACAGGCAATCATTATGATTATTTCTCAACAGCCGATGATTACAGCCAGCTTAATGATGTGATTGCGTTATTGTCCGGTGTGATAAAGAAAATGAAGTAACCCCGGCTCAGGTAAGCGACGAGGTGGTGTTTTTTCAGGCGCTCTCTCGTCAATTCTTGCCCCCAATCCCCCCGCAAAATCTCAGATTTCACGTAGCGCAACGCTCCGCCTGACACCATCAAAAAAACTCACCAATATATTTTGCAATGAAAAATACCTAACTCACTGTAAAACAACGATTCATTGAAACACCGGCTTCGCGCTGGATGCGCTGGCCATGTCGTTTATCAGCTGCGACAGCCACAGCTATTTTGAACAAGATTTCACGCGTTTCCGGGCGGCATCCGGGACACTGGCGGCATCGATACGGGCAGATCACAACGGCCTGGTATTA
>NZ_CEEDCH010000002.1:0-61872 GCF_979253435.1 Buttiauxella sp. AC142 | reverse complement strand
CCTGAGTTGCAATTTTATTATTATCTTCTGCTTTATCCATTGTTTGGTTAATTCTACTGATAGAGCAACCAGACAAAAGCAAGGATAAAGCTATAACACTAGCTAAAGGAGAATATTTCATTTTACATCCTAATTATTTGATGGTTACTTTATCAGATACAGAAATAATACATTGTGCTTTGTAAATATCGACAAACAACGGAGCATTTGCTTTTCGGTAAAGATCAAATAATCCGCTAACCGCCTCAAAATAACTACCTGTAAACACTAATGGGGAGTCTATACGGTAATCAATTAAAACAGGCCAAACAACTTGCCACTTTTCGCCTGATTTACATATTTCAGATGAAGCCCATCTATTGAGTACTCCTTTCAAAGTTTCCCCTGTATTGGCAGACCAGCTTTTACCAACTGGTTCTAACTTAATTGGCACTGGATTAATTATATTTTTATAACCAGTCGTTGTGACAGGTTTAGTAATACTAGAGCTTGCACCTTCTTTCGCAGAAGTGGTAGTAACAATTCGAGCCGTAACCTTATTTGACACAATTGAATCCGTCAAAGCTGGTTTAGATATCTCTGTTTTATTATTAAGTACTACAGTACCGCCAGAGAAAGGATTCTTAGGTGATGATGAAGAAATATTACTAGGCGGCTTGCTTAATGGAACCGCATTATCTTTAGACTTAATTGATTCATTTTTTGCATGCAAAAAAACAGGCGTTGTAACTGGTATTTTAGTAATGCTCGGACTTGGTAGTGCTCCAACGCTAGATTTGTTTGACTGCCTATTTATCGCAATTGCTAATTCAGCGGGAATGCCCATTTGATTTAAAGCAATTCTATCGCCTTCTGGCTTAGGTAATTCTGGTGCTTTACTGCTGCATCCAATTAATGAGATTGCAGATGCAGTAATCAATACGAGTTGATTGTATTTCATAAATAGCATCCTGACTTTAATAGAAATAGTTTAACCCATTAAAATCAATATTTCAATTTTGATTTTTAAGTTGTGCGATATAAATAGGATCGTAAAATATTTCAGTGATCTTTCTATCAGCCATTTGAACTACAATGTCGATTGTTGTGAATACTTCATTACGAACAACATCGAATCCCAATGAGCGAGCATCTTCTGATTGCATAGCTAGGGTAGAAATTCTCATAAATGCTCGCCAAGCCGAACCTGAATGCACAGAAGTAATTGAGCCTGGATGCCCCGTATTAAGAGACATTAAATAGTGCCATGTTTCAATACCGCGCAATTCAGCTAAAAAAATACGGTCAGGCGTAGCTCGCATACATGCTTCTAATAATTGCTGTGGGCTAATTCTCCCCTCTCCCCTACCAAATATCAAAGGTAATTTGTTTGGAAAGGACTCTAACTTTAATTCATGAACATCTTCCATAGTTATAATTCTCTCACTACGATCTACGCATTCAATTAGAGCGCGCATGAATGTAGTTTTACCAGAACCAGTTGCACCTGATATAACAATGTTTTTTTTATACTTAATTGCTAACTCAAAGAATTGTTTATATTCGCGTTTGTTTAGCAGCATGAGCAATCGAGCATCAATATCTTCTAATCTCTCACTATCACGTCTTTCTTTACGCGATAATATATCTTCATCTGTAAGGATATTAAACGAAGTGTTTTGAACATCACTAAAGGCATTCTGCGCAATAACATCATCTATTGAGAAGGATTTCTCAATGAATTTACGTATGATAAGCCCCATGTATCCCGGCATACAGGCTGGAGGAGTAATGATGGTACAACGCTCACCACCTGGCATTTGAAAGTAACTTAATGCTTGCTCTTTTGATTTGTTAAAAACCGCTATAGAACGGTTAAGAGACTTCATTTTTGCAGCATCAATTTCAGGACACATAACTCTTTGCGTCCCTCTCACACCTTTTGTCCAATATTCACCAGGAATATTAAACATAATTTCCGTCACATCAGAGTCATCCATAGCCGTCTTAAAAGACTTAATAAGGGCATATAGGACTCCTGCCTCTTCTTCATCAAATAATTCATTACTCATAGTTAATCCTAGTTTTCTTCTATTTTATAAACAGAGCTGAAATCCATGTCTTGCATAACATCAACCCCTACAATTTCACCAATATTTTTCCTTATGACATTAGGAATATTTATTGTGTTTTTAAGGGTTTCAACTGCAATATCATTCGTGGCTTGCGTTGTATTATCAACACTTACACTCCCTCCATTGGAACTAGATTTACCAAGTTGTGTGGCAAGGTTGCTAATAGTGTCCTGAATCGTACTAAGTAAAATCGTGTTATAAAATCTTGTGCCAAATTGAGTATCAAGCACACCATCAATACCTGCTTCACCTAACCCACCAACGGCAGGGGCGCTGATTTGCATAAACACACGTTTAGGGGTTTCTATGCGATCCCATGTAGCAAATATTCTGGTTTGACCTTGAGCAACACCGCCTTTAAAACTACCTGTTATTTTAGTATTCCGTTCCATCAAGAGTACTTTTCCCGATGATGAATAGATATCCTGAACCGTATGACAACTTAGCTGGCCTGGAACATTCGAATCAATATTTCGATCTAGAGCACAAGGAATTGTGTTACCTCGAGTCAGAATTAGGTCAAGACTCTTTCTTGCTGTAGCCTTTACGGAAACTGTTTTGATAGAACTCAATGAATTTGACAGTTCGTTATCTTTATCTGAGAGATCTTGATTAGCTGATTGGCTAACTTCTTGCGCAGATTCAGCATTCTGTTCCCCTCCAAAACCAGAGAAAAGCCTACGCTTCTGTGCTGCTTGTTCCGGGGTTAGCCCATCCTTATCTAATACAACTTCTGGCTCTTTCTTTTCCTCAGATATTGCAGAAGGTTTATCAGTAGTAACAGGCTGCTCAACAGGTGCAATGGCTGCTTGCGGTGGCGGTTCAGTTTTAAATTTTCGCCCTGCTTTGTCTCGAGTCGGTACAACCGTTGCTACGGTTTTTTCAGGTTCTTCCTGCCTGAGTTGTAAATAAATAAAGTAAGATCCAGCACAGACAACAGCCAGCATCAAAGCCATAGCACTGACAATTTTACTGCCACCTGTACGAATGCTTTTACGCTCAATAGAACCATCAGCTTTTAGCTTTTCTTTCTCTAATTCAGCCAGTGGATCAACGATTTTATTGCTCATTGATTGTCACCCTTTTATAACTATCTGATACGGTGCCAGTATAGTTTTCATAAACTGGTTGCCGTCCATCATTTTCGTTATATACACCTGTAACAGATGTACCCAGGCGTAGTCTAAATTCACGGCTAACGCGATGAACTACAACTATCTGACTACTGATACCTTCCTGATGTGTAACTACTTTGGTTTCATTACCCAAAGAATCAACGGCGGTAATTGTTGGTATATCTTGCCCAGGAGCGAATTTAAAGTATGTAAACCCTTGAGCATCCCACACATTCATAGGAGCTAATTTAGGTTCACCGTTAATTGTATACTTCAAATTAACGCCTTTAGCTAAAAGTTTGCTAAATTCAACTTTTCGTTTTGCATCATCATTCTCTTCTTTTTTCTTTTTAGCCTCTACTTCTGGATATTTAAATTGAATCTGGAAAGTCATTTTATTATCAAACGAACGCTTACCTTTTGAGCCTTTTAGGTACTCTTCGAAATGATACCTAATATCAAAGTTATATACGCGCTTATCTGTAACGATTGTAAGGTTCGTATCTCCATTCTCTGCTTTTGGTTTGACAAAATAATGATTTTTTTTATAGGAAAATTGCCACGCATCACTATCACCAAAAGCATGGGTTAAATACGTTTCATTTGGATCTAGAATAATGTGAGTAGCAACACCTATAACACTATCGACTTTTGTCACATCCTCAGAATTATACATGACTGATTTAATTCGAGAATCAAATGCTGAACCTACTGGAATATCTAAAGCATGAACAGCGGGGGATATAATCAAAACGGTAACTAAGCATAGTTTATATAAATTCATCGGCTGACTTCCTGCGAAGAACGATAACCATCAACTAGCATACCCAAAGGGTTTTGTGCTCGTTGTCCATTCTTTTGCGTATTCTGGCTATAGTGGTAGGAAACGTCTGCCGACCAATATTGTGTAATTGGTTCTTTATTTGCTTCTTTAAACGTCTTAGAAAAACGAACAACTGCTTTTTGATTTTTTACATCCATAATAACAGTAGGTACATCTACTGTTATTTCTAAGTTACCTTGATAACGTTTATCAATAGAATCTTTTTTTCCAAACAGTGAATCATACTCAGATGCTACTACATCATCAGACATTGCAAGAGTTTGGTCGTAGTTAATCTGGATAAGGTTATAGTTGTATGATTCTCTCCTTGATACGTATAAACGGATGAAATATTCCAAAACAGCCTGATTGCTCATAACCTCGTCTGGTGTTAGTACACTAAGCGAATCCACTGTTCCGGTGGTTTTATCTGCAACCAGCATATATGGAACTCTTTCTTTAAGTGGCGTTAATCCAAGAACAGCACCAATACTTAATACAGACAGAAAAAAGAACCCAGCACTAGCCACTCGATGTAATTTATTTTCTTTCTTTATTTGAAGGAGCAAATCAATCTCGGCATCATTTGCTTCTTTCATGAATGTTTCAATATCTTCTTTTGTACTCTGCTTTTTAAACATAAAGTTTCCCCTATTGAATATAATCATTATATTCAATTAAATCATAATTGCAATTTTGATTTATTAAAATAGCCCGTAATACGGGCTTATTTTTTATTTGCCTCTAAAGGGCGCGGCACCACTTGAAACAGGGTTTTTTACTTCGCCAGGACTACTACCACCGCCACCGCCACCGCCACCGCCACCGCCTCCACCCTTTGGAGTATTATTTGATGGTGCATTGCTTCCACCTGCTTTTGCTAATGAAGCTATGGCTATACCATTAGATAACGCCTGACAAAGTTTAGGTATTTCATTTAACAAGCGATAGCCGATATAACTAAAGCAAACTATTGCGAATGTGGTATACAACATATTAGTCTCACCAACAGTAAATTGGTTTACTAACCTTGTATACATCCCCATTAGGAAACCAAAAAAAAGCGCACTTAGAACCAGCATTAAAGAGTAATGAATTATTTGATTAGCCCAATTGTTAAAGAAGTTTCTAAGCGGTTCCCATAGAATGGTAAAGATAAAAATAAAGCCCAAACCAGCAAGTACTGCCACTACAACCTTTGAAATGAAAAAGAATATTGCTGTCGTACCAATTAAAAATAATGAACTTACTATTAATGCAATCCCAACCAAAGCATTCAGCCACGACTCAGGGGAGTAACCAATAAGACTAAATATTTCCCCGGCTTTATTAACAGACTGTTCCGCTGCTACATCTAATACGTTCATACCCGGATTGCTTGTAGCAATTAGCGCAGTTGCTAACTCTGATGGTAATCCTAAAATTGATCCGACAAGCTCTCTTTGGTATAAACCACCTGCCCCAGCTATAAACACCACAATTGCTATTACTGCCATTTTTTTTACCCAATCCATTATTGGATTGTCATAGTTCCCCAAATATATCATTAAAGAGAACCATAAAAGCGATATAGATATACCTACAGTTACAACAGGTAAAAAATAATTTAGTGCATTATCAGAAATTGTATTGACGATAGAAACAACCATTTCATCAATATTTCTTTCAAGATCGGTAAAAAATGTAAATTGAGCCATTTAGTGCTCCGTTTTTTTGCATGCAAAAAACTTTAAAATCGTGGCATTGGTTTATCCGCTGACCAAATATTCTTCTGAATTTGACGCTCTTTTTCCAAAGTAATATTCTTTTCAGCTTGCTGTAGCATAGAAATAAGTTGCAGCCTTGAAGTTTCATTTTGAATTAGCGCTTGCTCCTGCTGTATGCGAGCCTGCAAATCCAGTGATGCTTTTGCGTCCTGAGTAGTATTAATTTGCTTTCCTAACAGTTCAATGTTGTCCAGGCGTTTCAGGGCGGCTTCATATGCCGCCTCACCCATTGATTTATTTGCTACCGAACTCTCCCACTGCCTTTTCTTTAACGCTGTCATTTCAGACACCTTGCCAGTAACACTCTCAGCATCCTCTATGGCATTGAAAGAACCATCTAGCCCCTTGTATCCACCATGCTTAACTTGATCGTAAACATTCCTCCAATCGTTAGGAAGATATTCACGTAGTTCTGGCGTATTTAGAAGATCCCCCATATTACGAATACCTTCAAGTTGCCCGCGCAGACCTTTAATCTCTTCAATCTGCTGTTTTAACTGCAATACTGTTTGTAATGCTTGAGCAAGCCCCGCACCGTCAAAAACAGGAATACCTGTAGCAAAAACAGGAGCACTTGACAGAATAAAACTCAGATATAAAGCTTTTTTATTTATTCGCATATTTAGCCTCTTTAATTTTTTGCATTTTTGTATAAAAAACAGGTAGCCATACTTCCGGGTTATCACTTGTTTCAGATATAGATTCAAGAACTAAATCGGCTTTAGACTTATCACCAGAAAGAATATGCATTTCTTCATCCCGGTAAGCCGAAAAATCAAACTGAGCAATTGATGACATCGAACCTTGTTTTACTATGAATTTATAATCATCCTCAGTCCATTTCTTAATTATATCAATTTCAACATCTGATAGTTTGAGAAGTCTATAACTATCCTCATTAGCTTTGTCATTTCTCAAGCAAATAATAGTTGAAAGTGATGCGGCAAAAGTCGCACCAATCTCTGATTTTAAAACATCATTTGGCTCTTGAGTACTAAATACAACTATTCCATTTTCCTTACGGATTGTTTTAAGTTTATCCTGAATCAAATTAATAAAGAAAGCATCTTTAGTTAATTTCCAGCACTCTTCAAAACCATAAATGAATGGTGTTTTTCCATCAATAAGTTCATCGCCTCTATGAATTAAATATTTTAGAATTGGTTCACGAACCTTTTCATTATCCAAAAAACTTGTCGTATCAAATCCATATATACCCTTACTTAGAGAAAGATTATCTTCGGGATTATTAAATATCCATTTCAGGTCGCCTGTAATCCACGTTTCTAGCATGGAACCAACAGACACACGGTTTTCATCACCGTCTGGTAGCATTTGTTTTAAATAACGCAGAGAACGTAAAGGCTTATCCTCCTTCATTATTGTATCTACAGCTAAAGATATTTCATCTGTATCACGTTTAGTCAGTGTGATACGGGATGCTTTAGTTGCAATATCTGCAACCCACTCTTTCAAAAAATAAATATTTTCTTGCGTAGGTTCCAATTGGAATGGGTTCCAACCTGTAGGCACCCCCCATTCGACAGAGTTATAAACACCACCGATTGATCGAATACAGTTTTCCATTCCTCGGTCTTTATCGAAAATGACGGCATTTGGGTTAAATTTGGTAGCCATTATCAGGAGGAAATTAAATAAAGTTGTTTTACCCGCCCCCGTTTTCCCAAAGATTCCAGTGTGTCCCGCAGGTCGATCACCCAAGGAGTCCTGGTTTAAAGGAGTCTCATGAAAACTAAAGAAACATGGAGTTTTAGACTCCGTTTTAAATGCAGCTACTGCGTCACCCCAAGGATTACCCGCGATTTTACCTTTCATAAAATTATGGAATGAAGAGAAACACCAAAAATTTAAGGTTGTAGCTGGTTTTGGTTTAGGTCTAAATTTCCTGTTAGATGGAAATTGCGACCAAAACGCAGCTTCAAGAGCCTTTGAATAAGGCTTAATGATAATGCCATGAGTGGATAAATCCGTAGCTACGGCTTCCATGCGCTGCTTAACTGTTTTAACGTCATCAGCCGTTACCATAATCGTACAATGATGGTAGCCCATGCCAAAGCGCCCACTTTGTAGCTGATCTAGTGCATCATCAATTTCTCTGATTTGGGTTTCACCAACATCATTAGATTCCTTGAGGAATTTTTGATGATTTCCTAAAAATGATTTTGCACTTCTGTCAGTCACTGAAACAAAAGTGTTCGTCAGAACAAAGGGAAAATCAGACTCTAATAACAAATCAAATTGACCTGGCCATGTATTTTTGTCGTAATCTGAAATACCGCAGATCCCGACAAATTCATGACCATTCAAACTATGGCGTACTGCCAAGTCAGCATTTTTACTAAATTTCATTTCTGATTGAACAATACTGTTACTGAATCGTTCATTAGTCAGAGGAACCCTTACCCTACGGTTATTATAGATGTAACTCATAACTTCCATAGGTTCAGAAAAATGTACAACTTTTTTGATACTTGAACCCGCTTCGGATACCTCTTCTTCATAGACAGAACAAACTCGGCTATTATAAGAGCTTAAAGCAGAAACAAGCTTTGCCGTTACAGACTCTAATTCTTTAGTAGCTTCTTCGTGAAGTACTGCAATGGCCTCACGCCCCTTAGCTCCTTGCTTTCTCATTCCAGAGAAAAAATCACTTCCATAAGGTTTATAGACAATAGCCAAATACAACTCATTAATCATGAGTTTGCTATTTTCTGTATTCAGGAAATTATTTTTATACTTACGGTTAAATGTATCGCTAAAGTAATTATCAAAATCACCAGAAGGATATTCAACTTCTTCCCGGCGTATAGTATATGAAAGCAAATCCACCTTTGGTGATAACACAGCTCGAGAAATAGTGTTTAGATTTTCAATCCATGTAAAAATATCATCTTCATCAGTTGTCTTATGTGATTTACCTTGCACCTTAATTAAGGTCATAAATTCACACTGCTTTAAAGATACTATTGTATCTGTTAGGTGATATGAGAATGGCAGAAATTGAACCCCTGACATTTTCTTCCGAAATGTCATCATTTCATTTGACATAAATATGTCCTATTTAAGTTTTTTTAAATGCTGTGAATATTCTTCGATTTGGTAACTTTCGTCTTTTCCGTCTTTAAATTTATGAATAATAGTAGTTTGAAAATGCAGCATTACTAACTGTAATCCATCTGGATCTTTGCTGTAAATTCTAAATAGTATTAAATATAAAATTGGTGCAGAAAACCAAATTGCCTTACTTAACGCCAATCCTAGACACATTACCATGCCAAATGTCATTAAAAATACGTTGCGTGGTAATCCAAAAACAATGGGGGCGCGAGCCGCCCCTTTATAAAAACTATACGGTTGTCTCATTACTACCTCCCCGTTAGAAGAAGAGACTAACAACCCACGCAATACAACCCGCGCCAATTAATCCAGTCAACATTTGTTGGAAAATCTGTTTACCGATCATCCCCAACATATAAAGAACAAAGATTAAAACCCCACCCATGCCAGCTATAATTGGTGCGATAGTGCTTAACCATGTGTTTAATGAGTTAAGGCCAGAATCAGCCTTATTTACACCTGCCGCCATTGCCAAGCAAGGAACACCCATAACTAAGGCCATAACTACTAAATCTACAGCTAATTTCTTTCCGTTATTTTTCATGCTTACGTTCTCTTTGTTCACAAATTTTAAATTGACCGTCAGTGACGCCAAATTTCACATACATGAAATCAAACATCTTTCTCGGATCTGCCCAGGTTCTCATTCCGTCCCTTTGCTTCTCAATAAATACTTCTTCGATTTGCATAGACTCAGAATTATAAAAGGTAATAAAACATGTCCATTCGCCACTTTCTTGTTGTTCTGCACTGACACTAGAAATTGACGCACTATTAATTAACTCTTCGGCATGTTTGAGTTGAATACCTTTACGCTCCATTATTAGATCCCCATTTTGGCAGTTTAAAAATAAACGAGGCCAGCAATGGAATATAATTAGAGCGTTCGGGTTCAATCATTATCACATTTTTGATTTTCGCCCTCAACACATTCGCTACTAAATACATCACCTTTTCCACTTGCTGCGAAAACATCCTCTAACCCTTCATCTTTCCGCTTATCAGGTAACGTTTCGTTTGCTGACTGCGTAGTTGAAGCCGACTTAGTGGCCTCTAGCCTCTTCCCCTTGCTTTTACCGACATAAGGCAAACTAGCCTCACCTCGGACTTCAAGCAGATCAGGAATATTAGCTAAAACTTTCGCAACATACCCGTTTTTAATGCCTCTTGTTGCGTTGCCAGTGTTGTAACAGCTAAGAGCACCTACCATTGTTCCCGTCATGGAAAAACAGGAATTGTATATTTTTTCCGCTAGCTTGAGATTGTCGCATGGGTTAAAAACTTTTTGCATGCGAAAATTTATATCTCCTTCTACAAATTTATTAATATTCACACTATTAATTTGTGCGATACCAGCATCAAAATTATATCTGTTTTTAGCTAGCCATGTTGATACTTCCATAGCTTCTAAAAGACTTGTGGGTTGCCTTTTTAATTTCACCCCCTTTGTATTAATACCTATTGCATAAGGGTTGCCGGATGATTCTGTTTTTACTATTCCAAAAGCTACTTTTGATTCTGCTTTAATTTCCGGTGCGCATGTTTTTATTAGCGCATGAAGATTATCAGAATCAATCATAGATGCACTGCTATAAAATGGACACAGCAGAGACAAAGCAATTATCGCCGCTTTAGTTTTCATTTTTAAGCCAATTTATCAAGGTGTGAAATTTATACTATACTACTTGCATCAAGATTGCAATTTTGATTTAATGTACTTAGATTAGCAATGAGGAACGGTTTATGTCAAACTCTCTGGCTATTACCAAAAATAACGATTCGTCTATGAACAACCGTAATAGTAATCTGACGACCAGTACCGACCAGAAAAGAAAATATTCATTTATCGCAACTTTAGGTAAAGGCTTACTTTTCTTACTGATAAGCATCATTCGTATGCTTTGGAGCTTGTCACTCCCTATCATTGATAAGCTTCTCGGGATAATCCTTGTTGGCACAGGTGCAGGGGCATATCTCTTCCACCATGCAGGTAACGATAAAGCGTTCTACATTACTTTAAGCGTCTGCATCTTTTCGCTAGTCCTTAAGGCACTTACTCATAGCGCAAAACGTTAACTACTTCACAAATAGAAAAACCGCTTTTAAGCGGTTTTTTTTGCATGCGAAAAATTTACTATTTATGTCGATCATGTGTGAAGGGATTGAACTGAAATAAAACGCTAGTGATTTTTCCCGTTGTTTTTTCTGTGCGAGTTTCCATTGTCAAATTGGAAAATTCGGGGATTTTTCTTACATCTCTCATTGCTGGCTCCAGAACTCTAGATTTTAGTAATGAAAACTTTTCATACGAATCTGGCAGCGTCCAACGATTCCTCAGTGTATCAAGTCTGATAGCAAAAATTCCCGTATCTCTAAATTGTGATAACGCTTGTAATAATCTCATAGAGTATTTGGAAGGTGTTTTAGATATTTGACCTAATCTATAAACAGTGAACTGGTGATCATGCGCTAATGGCTCCATAAACTCTCGTAGATCTGAGTTTAGCTTGATCTGATAAATCCCACGCTTTTCACTTGTCCATCTTGAAGTAACCCATACCATATCCCTTGCAACTGGTTCTTCAATATCATCCCAAGTTTCATACAGAGTTAGTTCTTTACCTCTAAAACCTTTTAATGCCCTCAAAATATCTTCTCTTGATTCTTGATCTCCTATATCAAACACTTTCATATATTCTTCGTGGTCAATTCTAAATACTCCATCTTTAGGCCAGCCGCCCCGAGCAATGTTATCTAGGCACATAACCAATACTCTTTGTTGGTCACGCGAGAGATCGTTTTTGGCTTGTGTTAATGCATTCGCTTGCATTAAAACGCGATTGTCAGTACTCCACACAACAACGTCACTCTGTCCTTTATTCTTCATAATCGGCCACGCTTTTTATGTTTGATGAAACATCATACAAGGGGAACTAAATCATGTACACATTATCTTAGAATGTTCCCCCCAGTCAAATCAAAATTTAAATTTTGATTTGACTAAAAGGAGGCTCACTGCAATAAACCAGATCATCAACGTAAAACCGACGAGCCTTGCGATGCTAATCAGTAAACCTCCCCCCCTTCATCCCTGCAAAGCCTATACAAGCTATCAGGCAACTCAGACAGCCCATTAGCCCCGTTGAGCTACAGGAACGGCTTACAGACGTTTCTGGAGTGATTTACGGGGGATTGGTGCGCCATCGGCGCACCTAGCGGCGTAATAGCACACTCAATAAATCACAAGATGCTATGACCTATATAAAGGAAGATCTTTTCATGTTTCCGGTATAAGCAACGGAGGAACAAACCGCCGTTCTCCTCCCCGGTACAGTCAGGGGGAACAAACTGCCGTTCTCCTCCCCGGTACAGTCAGCGGGAACAAACCGCCGTTCTCCTCTCCGGTACAGTCAGCGGGAACAAACCGCCGTTCTCCTCTCCGGTACAGTCAGCGGGAACAAACCGCCGTTCTCCTGCCCGGTACAGTGAGCGGGAACAAACCGCCGTTCTCCTCCCCGGTACAGTCAGCGGGAACAAACCGCCGTTCTCCTCCCCGGTACAGTCAGGGGGGAACAAACCGCCGTTCTCCTGCCCGGTACAACAGCCAGGGGGAACAAACCGCCGCTCTCCTGCCCGTTACAGTCAGCGGGAACAAACCGCCGTCCTCCTGCCCGGAACAGTCAGGGGAAACAAACCGCCGTTCTCCTCCCCGGTACAATCAGCGGGAACAAACCGCCGTTCTCCTGCCCGGTACAACAGCCAGGGGGAACAAACCGCCGTTCTCCTCCCCGGTACAGTCAGCGGGAACAAACCGCCGTTCTCCTCTCCGGTACAGTCAGCGGGAACAAACCGCCGTTCTCCTGCCCGGTACAGTGAGCGGGAACAAACCGCCGTTCTCCTCCCCGGTACAGTCAGCGGGAACAAACCGCCGTTCTCCTGCCCGGTACAGTCAGGGGGGAACAAACCGCCGTTCTCCTGCCCGGTACAACAGCCAGGGGGAACAAACCGCCGCTCTCCTGCCCGTTACAGTCAGCGGGAACAAACCACCGTTCTGCTCCACTGCAAGAGCACCTTTAGATTGTTGATAACGAGGTGAGTAAAAAGTTAATTGCGTTGATAACTTTCCTACCTACAATAAGACATGAAATATCTATATGATTTATATGTATATTTAATCTATAAGCTACAAAATATTGTTTTGTACAATACAATTAGTTAACAGGCGATTTGTTCCCCTTTAATCGGTAAAATGTTCCCTCTTATAAATCAATTAGTTATAATTTAGTTATTAGTCTTACAACGCTTTGGAGCAGGGGAACCATCTTGATTTCATTGAAAAATTAGACGCCGTTTTGTTCCCGAAATAACGGCATAATGTTCCCCCATGAACGGCGATCTGTTCCGTTGATCTTATATAAAACCTTTTAAAACAATTGGATAGGTGCGTTTTTTCAATCCTACAAGGCTTTTAAACAAGACTTTCTTTAAAAGGAAGTTAAAAGGATCTTTTAACTAGAATTAGCCTGGGGATAAGTTCTATACCGGGGTAAATGTCCTTACCAGCGCCGCAAAGCGGCTCGGTCAACCTGCCCCCAATAGAAAACAAGTTTTCTGTTGGGGACACGTTACATTTAAATTCAGCTTGAAACTATTTTAATTATATTATTAACGATGTGTTATTTATATATAGCTAATATAATTTAAGGATGCTTAAATTAAATTTAGTGACATATATCTCATATTTTAGCTTGTAAAATGGTAATTTTGAGATCTTAATATAGCCAAGCTGAATACATTGAGATTACTCTTATTTATCTCTAAAGGTTTTTGTATTTCTGCCGATATAAAAAAAGTGCAAAAAAAGCAAGGTTTCAATATTGATACCTTCCATAATCTGGGTTAATATACGCACATGGAATCGAGCAATCGCTCATGCTAAGAGGTGTTAAATGGCGCGTGTAACAGTAGTAGCAAGTCAAAAGGGTGGAATTGGCAAAACATTTATTGCTTTGACAATTGCACAGTACCTTGCCCAGATTATGAACAAAAAGACTTTGTATATCCCTTTAGATAATCAAGGTCGAGCCGCTAAACGGGCTTTAAGTCTTATTGATGGTAAAGTTCTCAATGGTATGTTTTTCAATGAACCTTATGATGTTCAAAAGGTTTCTGAAAATCTTGACTCTCTATGCTCTGACCGCTCCATTCATACACTTGACCGCACAGATTTTGTTGAAGCTCAGAACTTCGTTGCAGAACTGAACCGCATCAAACCAAACTATGATCATGTCGTTATAGATACACCGCCAGGTTTAGGGGCGCGTATCACTGCTGCCATTTTAGCGGCAGACACGATTATTTGCCCGGTTGAAGCCGAGGTTACAGCAATTGATGGTTTAGTAGAGCTAAGAGACTCTATTAGAAAGCTTGCCAGATTTAACCCTAAAGCCCGTATCAATTCTATTATCATCAATAAGTATCAAGAAGTTGATGATCAGAAAGAATTAGTCGATTCATTAATTAAACGATTTCCAAATGAGGTACACCCAACCCCTATTAAAAACTTGCAACCTATCAAAACTGCTATGTCATTAGGCCGCATGATTTGGCAGAACGCAAAGAACGGCAACCATCGTGTTGCTTCAAAACTGGTGAAGTCGGTCATTTCTGAAATTGTAGAAGGGAAAATTGAAAAATGAGCAAATCTAACAACTCAGTAGCAAACACTCTCGAAAGCGTATTTGATGATGGTGAATACGTAATGGATTTTCCATTAGCTAGCATTGTCATTAACCCACAGGTTCGTCGGAAACGTAATCTAGCTAAGATTAAGGAAATCTCAGAATCAATTGAACAGCATGGGCAATTAGAACCGATTGTAATTGGTTTCCCTGATGATGAAGGTCTATGTCCTCTTTATTATGGTCATACACGTTACTATGCACAGCAAGAACGTGGCTCAATCACTATCAAAGCTATCCAGCGTGAAAAACCACCTGCAATTAGAGTTACGCAATTTGCTGAAAACCTTCATCGTGAAGATCTGACAATTGTAGATATTGCTATCGGTATTAATGACCTGAAAGAACTAGATGGTTTAAAGGCAAAAGAAATATGTGAACAGCTACGCATGAGCAATTCACAGGTAAGTAAATACTCTAGTATTGGCAGCATGCCAATCGAATTGTTAGATCGCGCTGAGAAGATTAGCAATGATATTGATACGTTTTATTATCTGTCTAACATCTATAAACGCTCTCCTGCTGATGCAGAGCAGGTGATTAGTGAAGGTGAGAAAGCCGGGGAATTAAATCGTGTTATGGTGCGTTCAGTATCAGACAAACTAAAAAACGCTGGCAACACAGATGAAAACGATCAGGATTCACCGCCGCAGGAACCTAAAGGTAAAGATAAAAAAGAACCAGGTGAAAAATCAGGTTCTGACCGTGAATCTTTAGATGAAGGTGAAAATCAATCTGGCGATAATATTAACGTTGGCGGCAATTCTCCAGAACGTAAAGAACCCGCAGGGGCGAGCAATAAAACTGACATATTCAAAGCCACATTAATTGTCTCATTTATGGATGCAAATAATGAGACTGTTGAAGGTGTATTAATTAATTCTACAGACGATAAACCGTCAGAAGTTAACTGTGCTCTAGTTCTTGTTGATGGTTTGCGTAATGAGATCCCGCTTGAGGAGTTAAAACTTGTGCGAATCAGTTACTAATCCAAGTGTGCATGGTGCGCAAGGATTTAAGTGGCTAACTCGGGATAGTAAATCAAAAGCCATTAATCAATGGCTTTTTTTTTCAAAAAAGCCGCCAGCAGTGGCGGCAGAGATCCTGAATAATTATGCCAATGATCATAAATGGCGGGATAACCTATCACCACCTAAAGGCTCAACACTACAAGATTGGGTTCATAAAAACACGGCTCCTACATGGGCTTGTCAAGCTGCAATAGATTTATGCCTGGATAAAGGATGGAGGCCATCTACAGCTACTGAGTGGGCTGTTTATAGTTATTTCCTTATCAGGCGAAAGCCAGGTGAATACCGGTTGCAGGTTTTTTCTGAAATGATACACCCCGATCTGGATAGAATGTGTGCATTAGGCTGGATAGTAGCAGCTCTGGAGGCGACAGGAAAAGCGCCAGAACCACCACCTAAAAGGTGAAAAAATGACTCTAATTGATTTACTAAAATGCATCGAAAATAGTAAAAGACCTCTGTTGTGCATACAAATTATTTTCTTTTGCGTAGATCGTCATGCAGAAGGAAGCCAGTACATATTTAAAAATGAACTAGATTCCGCACTATGCAAAGAAGAGGATAAGATGAAATCGTTCTCAAAAAATTCTAGTGTTGTCATTTCAGATCTTGAGAGTTCAGGAATACTCCATAAGCTTTCTTTGGTTAATGGTGAAGTGTCTGAGTACCGAGGTCAGCCCTACCCTTTAGCAATAAATATCACCCCGCATGTTGTGTCTGCATTCTGTAAAAATATTTCTCACGCCTAATTATAGAAGGCGTCACCCCGACGCCTTTTTACTCTTTCTTCTCTTCCTGTTATAGATTTCATCATTATTACGCCGCTAGGTGCGCCATATGGCGCACCAATCCCCCGTAAATCACTTCAGAAACGTCTGTAAGCCGTTCCTGTAGCTCAACGGGGCTAATGGGCTGTCAGAGTCGCCTGATAGCTTGTATTGGCCTTGCAGGGAGGGGGAATGGATCTCCGTACTTATCGCGTGTTGATGTTTCCGGCGATTATAAAAAGTTGCTCTACGTATAGATCTGTTGAGTCGCCTCCCACGCCCTTACGGGCTTAAAAAACAAAGAGATAGAGAAATATAACTTGATATTGCATACTATAATATGTAATATATAACACATGGAAGCAACGTTGCTTACCAATAAAGGCCAGTAGGCCAGGATATATAAAATGAATGTACAAGAAGCTTTAAATGTTTTGGGGTTATCAGGCGATATTAGCAAAGATGTTATTAAAACAGCTTTTAAAAAACTGGCGTTAAAATATCATCCAGATCGCAACCCTCTCGGTGGAGAATTAATGAAAGCTGTTAATTCAGCGGTTGATTTTTTAATGGTTAATTTGGATAAAGTAAACCAATTCCAGTCTACAGATGAAAATTCAAGATATAATTTTGGTGAAGAACTGGAAAGAGTATTAACAGAATTGAACTCCTTATCAGGAATTGTATTTGAAGTTATTGGGAATTGGGTGTGGATTTCTGGTGAAACTAAAGAACACAAAGAAACATTGAAAAACTTAGGTTGCAAATGGGCACCTAAAAAAGCTAAGTGGTTCTTCCGACCAGAAGAACATAAATGTCACCGTAATCGTAAAGAACATTCAATAGATGAAATCCGCGAAATGTACGGTACAAGCGGCAGCAATAAATCATATGGGCGTAAAACTGTTGAGAACAGAGCCTGATAAAAATGGAGGGGGCTTTAGCCCCCTCATGAGCCTTGCAGAACGCCTAGCAATTGGTGCTGACACATGGATCAAAGAAGTGTTTTTCTTGATTAAGAATTGGAATGGAATTTGCGTTGAAGGTAACAAAGAGCGTCCAACTATCATTGTTACCAGCGCAGCACAAAAACTCGCGGCTGAAAAACTTGTAGAAGTTATTGAGCGCGGCAGTTTTTAAGATATGATCACAGCCCTAATAGTTTAGGGCTGCTTTGCTTTCAACCGAGTCAAGTATAGAACGGTCTTGCTTGATTTTATTACTTTTGGAGATTTCAAAGTGGAAGAAATTTTCTTTACTAGAAGCAAAGGCAGAGTTAACAAGATGCTAACTGTTTATAGTGACGGCATTCAATTTAAACTGCACTACCGTATTTTTGACCGAACAAATCCCTCAAAAATTGAACGGGCGAATGGTGCAAAGGAAAAACGATTTGAAGTATTTAATCAAGTTTTTTATATTGGCGTGAATGATATTCTCATACCAGAAAATTATCCAATGCTCGAATTAACGAATAAATTTATTAATTTCATTGAAGAAGAGAAAAAATCATGAAAATTAAACCTGATTATAGGGGTGATCTCGCAGAAGCTTTACGGCTTAAAACTGGTTGGTCACAGCAAAAGTTGGCTGATTTTTTTGGTATGACATTAAACTCATGGCAAAAAAAGGAACAAAACGATACGAGGGTTTCGGTAGCAGAATATCACTGGATAAAATTACTTTTAAACGAGCATCCCGAATATATCTTGCTTCCTCGTTTACAAGAAAACAGTAATCAAAATGATATGGAAGAGTTAGCAGGGATTGAAAATTTAGAAATAAAAATCCTACGCGAACAACTTCAAAATGCGTTGGCAGAAAATGATAAATTAAAGATGGATAATTCACTTAAATAATTAAATCTTTTCTGGCTGGCGTTCCCCCTACGGGGTCGCTACGTTGTGCTACGCATCGAGCCAGGCAAGCTGTCTCGCCCCTTCGGGCTGCCATCGCTAACGTTAATTTTTTTCTGTTCAATCAATATTCCTTTTCCTTTCATAGCTTTCATCATTATTACGCCGCTAGGTGCGCCATATGGCGCACCAATCCCCCGTAAATCACTACAGAAACGTCTGTAAGCCGTTCCTGTAGCTCAACGGGGCTTGATGGGCTGTCAGAGTCGCCTGATAGCCTGTATTAGCTTTGCAGGGCGAGGGAATGGATCGCCATATCTATTTGATACTGATTTTCCCGGCGAATGGCTGCCGTGGAATTATTTAGAGAACTGTGCGGTCGCCTTCCATGCCCTAACGGGCATAAAAAACAAAGAGATAGAGAAATAAAACTTGATATTACATACTATAATATGTAATATATAACACATGGAAGCAACGTTGCTTACCAATAAAGGCCAGTAGGCCAGGAGATATAAAATGAAAGTAAACAAGCCAACCAATGCAGTAGAAGCCGCTCGTGTGATGCTGGATGTACTGGCAAAGGGTTTTGATGTACACACTGCCCGCCGTGAAGCAATGATTGATTCCTTGCCGCTGGAAGAAAAAAACAAAATCATCACTTGCTGCCATAGAAGTGCTAGCGATGCACGTAACGCTTTAAATAATATGCTCGATCATATCGAACCAGAATCTCAGGAACAGGATGCTACGGTGTCTGGATTCTCTACAATGAAAGTTAACCTGATTGCTGAAAGATCACGGATGAACTTTTTCCCTGCTGCTTTTGGTGGTGCATTTGTTCGTGGGCAAAATGGCCTTTATAATTTCATGAGTAAATATTCATCTAACTATAATGGTGGATACTGGGAGTTTTATACCTGTGCTAATGGGGCTTATTTTGCAGCACCAGATGATAATGAATATGAACTATCGTTACCTAATTATTTTACAGAAACGGTATCGGCAAAGGTAGCAGGCATCATTTCAATGTTTTATGTATATTCTGACTTGATCGCTATTGCACACAGCAGGGACTATCACAATTTGCAGGAATATTTAACCAAACATTATTACTTGCTTAGAGAATTTGTTAATACTTTAAGCGCAGAGGATTACTTGCTGGTAATGAGAGCCATTGATTAAATAGCATGGGGGGCGTTGCGCCCCCTTTTCATAAATCTAAATGGGTTCTATTTATGTCTTTATGCAAGTCAGACCAAGATGAAATGAAGTTAATTATTAAAAACATGCAGTCTCAAATAAATAGTAGGAGGGGTGAGATTGGTTTTAGAAAATTAACTCAGGATGAAGTTATATTTGAAGTTTTAAAAACCGTGGCAGCTAATAAAGGATTTTATGTTGCTGGTACTTTTTTAAAATAATAAATATTTATTCTCGATTGGTTGAATTTAATATAATTATATATATAATAAGAAGTGTGGCAATTGCCATAGCGGAACCCCGCCGACTCGGGAGAGATATTTAATCATGGTTAATGAAATTGTTTTTGAAGGTAACAAAATTTCAGTTAATGATGTTTTTGTTTCTATATGGGGATGTGAGCAAACTAATGTTCATTTCTACCAGGTTGTCGCCGTATCTGGTAAAAGTACTGTTAAGTTACGGGAAATTGAAACCTGGACGGTACAAGATGATGACATTTCATTACAGGGGAAAAAATACGCCAAACTTAATCATTTTAAAAATGATGAAGTTATCGTTAAGCGTTTACTAAAAAATCATGATAAGCCATCAGTAAGAGATGATTATACAGTAATGAATAAAACCAACCCATTTAAAGGGTATAGATTTTCTAGTTACGCCTAATAAAACGAAAACATGGTTAAGACCATGTTTTTTTTCGTGGATATTGAAATAAATATTATTATATATATAATAAGTGATGTGGCAAAGGCCATAACGGAACCCCGCCGACTCGGGAGAAGGTATTTTATATGATCCGTACTAATCATGGTTTACACACTCCAAGCCAATCACTTGCTACTCAAGTTTCAGGGCAACTAATTTCTGATGATGATTTAATTTCTTTAGGTCAAACTCTTATCCGTAATGAAGAACAGGGCTTACCAACCCGCATTCCTTCCCTCAAAGGCTGGCAGTTAGAGTCATTGTTAAAGTTTATTAAACGGTCACGTAAATTTAACTAACAGAAAAAACGGCGCAATGCATGCATTGCGCCGTTAGGGTTCCCTATGATTGCTTTCCCGAACGGTTTTGATCTTCCTTTCCTTGATAGCCTGGCTAAAACTATTGGCGATAGTTGGGTTGTGAATAAAGGTTTGAGTAATGGTAAGCCCACAGTCTACTTAACCAATAAAAATAATCGTGATCATCTTATTTCTCTTCACCCATCTAATGGTAAATACGCAATAGCTACACAGATAAATTATTGCGTTTTTGGGGGAATGTCGGAGCATAGTAAAATGCATGCTTCTGTTTCCCGGAGCGCTTATCAGATTGGGCGCGAAGTTAAACGCCGTCTGTTTATTGGTTATGATGAAGCCATTGCAGCACGAAAGGCCGAAGTATTGAAGTGGAAAACTGAGCAAATTAGAGGCCAGCTTGTTATTGATGCTCTTTCGCGGTTGGTTTCCGTTTATCAATCCGCGCGATCTGACATGAAACTTTGCCTTAGAAGGTGGCACCGTAGTAAACCTGATATTGAAGTCACTCGCTATTATAGTGATGGTGATAGATTTGATTTAAATATTGGAAATGTTGATGGTGAATTATTGGTGAAAATTACCGCATTAATAAAGACTCATGAAAAGGAAAATTAATGTCTGTTTGGTATTTTGATGAAGTGGAAAAAATTAATAAAAAATACGTGTTTCAAATTGAAAAGTTCCTGAATCACTTTTTAGTTACAGCATCCACTTTCAGGCGTTTTGAAGGGACTGACTACAAGCTCATGTCTACAGGTTCATGGCGAGCGGAAAAACTTGCTGATCTAGAGGGGTTAGAATGCATGAGATCCCGGCAGGGAAAAAAGTTTCTACATAGTGATTTTTTTTGCATGCAAAAAAAACTGAATGTGTGACACCTTCGGCTCCGCAACATTTCATGTTGCGTCGTCAATCCAACTCAGCTAACCATGCATAGCATGATAAGCTTCGCGGAACCCCTTACGGGTTTCCGGCCATACGGCTATGGCTTGATGTCTAAAGAAATGAAAGCGCCGCATAACGCTATTTACGGCGTTTTTTTGTTTTGTGGTAGGGGGGTATTGGTTGTGGTAAGTTATGGCTTTGTGGTGCCTTTTTGGTGCCTTTATTTTGATATTTAGCCAAGGCTCTACCAGCGCCTTCCTGTTTTAATTGCATTTCTTTCTGCTTCATCAAAAAACTCTGCTCGTTTTTCTTGAGGCATACTTTCAAGTGCAAGGAGAGCCGCTCTGACTACATTTGTTTTTGTTATAGGCTTCTTCTGTGTGGGGCGTTCGGAAAGTCGCGTTAATCTTTGGGTTTCATCCAGGCTCAAAGATATAAGGATTTTCTGGTGAATTTGCTCAGTCATTACCGCCCCTGTTTGTCTCAGTGTTAATAATCATCGCCGGGTTTCCTTCACAGATCCCGCAAAGCACAACCAAGCTTTTTTTCCCCCAGGCGTTAGTTTTGCACTCCGGGCATGTAAATTTAAAACGCGTTTGCTTTTCCTCTATCGGTTTAAATACCAGAGCTTCAAAGTGATCTGCGGCATCAGGATTACCTGATGCATCATCTTCATCTTCGACGGGCAAAGAGGATAACCCACCTTGTAAAGAGATTGCACTCTGAGTAACGGGAGGAAATCGGTCTATCCACGTTAGTGTAAAATCTTTAGTCATTAGCTCTTTGCAGAATTTGTCAAATTGACCATTACTGACAATGTAATGGGACATTTGATCGCCAGTTTTAGAACCCCCTTCTAAACCAGTACTAGAAGGGTAAAGGCCAATATTGATCATCCACTCAGCCCATTGACGGTTATGATACCGACCCCGCCCAGGCTTGCCATTGTGTTCTTGATCCAAATGCACCATTTCGTGAACAAGCACTGAAAGAGTTTCCTCGATGGGGCAGATCCCAAAATATGACGGATTCATTGCGATTTCATCCGTGTAAAGCTTGCTGTCACGGGCGACAAATCGGTTACTTGAAAAGTACCCCTGAGTTCGTTTTTCGCGCTGCAACGTTATTAAGCAAGATGGCAGCCGCGAGTTAAAAAGAGTGCGATTGAAGAAATCATATGCTTCTTGCAGTTCACGGTAGGTATCTGTTGTAGGTATCGAGGTATTCATAATGGCCTCTTTGTATTGTTCATTAAATTTGTATTGTACATTACAATTGTAAAAGAAGGAAAAGGGCTTGCGCCCTTTTTTTAGAAAGTAAAATATACAAATGAACCAGCTAGAAGAGAGCAAGCAATAATACAAGTATACGTTAGCATCGTATTTTTTTTTGATTGCTTTAGGAGTAACAATTTTAATTCATTATTACTTTCTTTCTCTGCTTTTTTCACATCTTTCAATGTGTTTATCAATTCTCTAGAAGCCTCCTCTAATCTCCGAGTAATGGCTTCGGATTCTCGATTAACCTTATCAATATTCGCCTGGCTTTTCTTCACCGCTTCCTGAACATTGGAATCAACACGGCTTAGGTTTTCTACCAGTTCCGCAACATCCTCCATTACGGTAACTGCAAGGGTTTCAATTAGAGATTGCGACTTCATAATTATTTACCAACTAAGGTACGATAAACACCATCTAGATTATCTTTCGCAGAACGTGCAAGCCGTGTCATTGAAATCATGCGAACGGCAGTACGTTTTTCATCTTCACTCTTTGATTCCTTCATTTTCACGCGCCAATCGGTGCCATCATTTAATAGTTGTTCTATTGTTGTTTTGTAGGTTTTGAGCAATGGATAAATTTCTGATGTTTCCACTTTAGCCGCTGGCGAAAGAACAAAATTCTTTTCTTCTTTGTTCATTGCAAATAACGGATAGAACACATCCTCAACATCATCATCAACATCTACCTTATTCATGACGACTTTGATTTTTTTAGGTGATACACCAAGCGCATTTAATGCTCTTATCGTGGACATGGTATCATCAATCTGTTTTGATTCTTTTACCGCCGGAATGATGAAATAATCAAATTCCTCATGCGAACCCGCATATTGACGCATCAATTTCATTAAATCTTCTACGTTACTAGCACCAACATCAATAATGGCATTGTCAGTCATCATCATTTCTTCAAGGATAGCGCCATAATCTTTACCACGAACCTTTTCAGCATCACTTCCTGAGTTAATACTTTCAACTGTTAGATACAACGCATTCGGGATTCTAGGAAGAAACAGATTTTCCGCGAGGGTTGTTTTACCATTATTACCAGAGAAATTAATAGTAGCAACTTTCATTATTTCTTTCCTTTTCCAATAGGTTTGCGCTGTGTGAGATACTTATCATTAAGTCCAGAACGTTTATCAGCATCAAGAATTGTTTCGAAATCTGGTTTTTGCTTTTCAGTCAAATTTTCATTTTCAGCACCATCATTATTTGATGGTGTTTTAACTTCTGTATTTATTTTTGCATGCGAAAATGAATCATGCATAATTGGCTTATCATTTACAGGCACATCAGTTTTGAATCGTTGATAATATTTTCGGAATGTCTCAAATTTCATTCCCATTTCATCAGCGATTTGCTTTAACGTCGCACCCTCTCTGATTTTATTCATTATCTCAGGCATACTGTTTCTAAATACCACACTTTTTTTAAGTCGATATTCACCATCTTTCATAACATCCCCCCTTTTTACTAATAATGATCCCTTTTTTTTCACCTGTCAAATGTTTTGTCCCTTTTTTGTCCCTTCTTTGTCCCTTATTTGTCTCTCTTTTGTCCCTTTTATGTCTCTCTTTTGTCCCTTTTATGTCTCTCTTTTGTCCCTTTTATGTATGTGTTTCTCAAAATCTGATTTAAATACTCCCTGATCGAATCCTCCCTTAACCCTTTTTGATTAATTAATAGCCGATTTTTCCTTAACCCTTAACCCTAAAAAGCCATACACAATACGCACCCTAAAAGGTGCGGTATTGCACTGATTTGAAATGATAAGTATAATTTATAGACAGGTATTTACATCATACAAAGCATAATACATATGTGTTGTTTATCTCATGTAACTAACTGATATATATGATTATATTGATAATACTATTCGTATTACGTTAAAGAGTCAGATTGAAGGAGTGCCAATGACCAAAAAAAACTACGCTTCCAGGGTGAATTTGCTCATACCAGAAGCCCTTGAAAGCACACTTCGGGAACGTGCAAAAGGGTATGAATCATTCTCAGAATATCTTCGTTTCTTGTTGGAGAACAACAGCAATGAAGCTCAGTTTAGAGATGTAATTATTACAAATGTTTTAGAGTTACATAATAAAATAGAGCTTCTTTCTACTAATGTTCGTAGTGGTTTAGACCCCGTAACAATTGAAACTCTTCTATTGTTACGAGCGTTAGCAAAACCAGAAATATTAAATAACGTTAAAGCAGAAATGCAGCGTTTAGGCATAAAACAAACGGAGCTATAAAATGGGAAGAAATGCAGATACTCATAAGCTTGGACTTATATTGACGGTTGTTGCACCAGTGATTGGCTGGCTTGCTGCTGCTAAGAAAAATGATCTGGTTGTGGTAACTAATCCTAAAATAAAAGGTTTTGTTAACCTTGTTCCAGATACATTAGAGCATCCTGTTTTGTACTTATCGTCTTTAGGTGCATGTATTGCGGCAATAGTTTTTTGGGTTGTTCTGGTTAAATTAAATAACCCTGACTTTAAGGGTTATAAATATAATTACAGGTTAAGGGGTAGTGATGTAGTAAGTTCTGAGGCATTAAATAACAAAACCAATGATAGAAAGAACAAGCAAGTTATATTGGCAACAATAAAAATGCCTTTGGCGTTGGAAAATCTCCAGACATTAATAGTTGGGGCTACGGGTTCGGCTAAAACATTGATTTTAACACAAGCTATTTATTCTATTTTTCTGCGGGGCGATAGGCAGGTAATAGTTGATCCTGATGGATTTTTCACATCGCTCTTTTATAAAGAAGGGGATGTATTATTAAATCCATACGATGAACGCACACCGGGTTGGACAATTTTCAACGAAATGCGAGAAGTATATGACTTCGAGACTTATTCTTATTCTTTAGTACCATTAGGGAAAAGTTCGACTGAGGAAGAATGGAATGGATATGGACGCTTATTAGTTACAGAGGTATTTAAAAAGCTACATTCTCAAGGGGTTCGTGATTTTTCTCAAATCTATTATTGGTGTTTGAACGCGCCAGAGGAAGAACTTGAAGAGTTTTGCCGAGGTACAAAAGCAGAGTCTCTATTTGTCGGTACTGATAGAACTCTAGGTTCTGCTCGTTTTGTTTTATCTAACAAACTTTCGGCACAAATGATTATGCCAGGCGGTTCATTTTCAATTCGTGATTATTTAGCTGATCCTGATGCTGGAAATATATTTATAACATGGCGAGAAGATCAAATAGCCACATTAAAACCATTAATTTCTACATGGGTAGATATTATATGTAATGCAATCTTATCTTTGCCGGAAGATGAACAAAAAAGAATATGGTTACATACAGATGAGTTAGCTTCACTTGAT
The DNA here is from genome assembly GCF_979253435.1 of Buttiauxella sp. AC142. Taxonomy (NCBI): domain Bacteria; kingdom Pseudomonadati; phylum Pseudomonadota; class Gammaproteobacteria; order Enterobacterales; family Enterobacteriaceae; genus Buttiauxella; species Buttiauxella sp. AC142. The sequence goes on along the minus strand of NZ_CEEDCH010000002.1, from coordinate 35,781 downwards.
AAACTCAAAGCATTAGAACCAGCATTAACAAAAGGAAGAAAGAAAGGCTTGAGAATTATTTCATGTATTCAGGCCATATCTCAGTTAGATGAAATATGGGGAACCACAGGTTCCATTACATTAAGAAGTTGCTATCGTAATTTAGTAGCTTTAGGGGGGGCGCGCTCAGATGATAGAACGTCAGAAGTATTATCCGTTGCGCTCGGTGAGTTTGATGTTGTGCGTGACCGTGAAACTAAAAGCACAAGTTCTCGAGGCGGGGGTGGCAGCAGCCTTGCAGAAGGTAATGATAAAGATAGGGTTGTTACTGCAAGTGAAATTTCTAACCTGCCTGATCGAGAAGGTTACGTTGCTCTTACCAGGGGATACCCTATCGCAAAAGTAAAAGTACCGATTGTTGCGTTTAAGGCTCGTAATGAAGCCTACATACCTCGTTCATTCTTATAGGGGGGAAGATGTTAAATGTCACGGTATTGACCGCTGAGAAAGGCGCTGATGATGTTACAAAATACTTTATGGATGGTATTGATGATTATTACCAGAAGGAAGGGGAATCAAAGTCGTGGCAAGGTGCAGGGGCTGAAATTTTTGGTCTAGACGGTGAAGTAGATAAAAAAACATTTAAGGATATGCTGAACGGTAAATTGCCTGATGGTTCATTGATGGCACGAACACAGCGTAGCGATAGCAAAAACCGTATAGGCATAGACTTTACTTTTCAGGCTCCTAAATCTGTATCTCTACAGGCATTGATTGCAGGTGATTCGAATATCATTCTTGCCCATGATCGTGCAGTTGCAGCCGCCGTTACTGAGCTTGAAAAACGGGCGCAGACCAGGCAAAAAATTAACGGGAAAAACTATGTTGAAAAAACGGGAAATCTCATAGTTGCAAAGTTCAGACATGAAACGAATAGAGAGAAAGAACCGCATTTACATACGCATGCTGTTGCGTTAAATGCAACTAAACGTGCAGATGGTGAATGGCGAGCATTGGTTAACGATGAATTAATAAAGAACCCAATTTACTATGACATGATCTATAAGTCTGCCCTGGCTAAAGAACTGGAGGATTTAGGCTATGCATTAAAACTGGAGAAAAATAGTTTTGAGTTGGCACATATAAGCCGGGAGCAAATAGAGGGGATGTCTACACGGCTCAAACAGGTTAATGAGAAGCTTTTAGATATGGGACTCAGTAGAGAAAACTCCACCGCAGCCCAACGGACTGTTGCCGCTCGAGCAACAAGAAAAAAGAAAGATAATAGTCTCGATAGAGAAGAATTGTTTAAGGAGTGGAAGAACAGCGCCAAAAAGCTATGCATTGATTTTGAGAGAAGAGATCTAAACCTTGATGGTGTTGATATGCCATTGAAAGCTATTCCAGTATCAAAAAATATGGAAGTCATTTCTACGGAAGAAGTGGCAAAACGGGCAATGCAATTTGCAATCAACCACCATACGGAACGGCATACCATTCTCACACTTGATGAATTGAAAACTACAGCCATTAATCATGCTATGGGAAAGGCCACTTCTGATCACATCGAAAAGGAAATAATCAGGTTAAAGGAGTCTGGTAAATTAATAACAGAAGAACCCCTTTATACCGCTGTTAACTCCGAAAAAATGCTCACTCTTACTAAGACTCAGTGGATTAAAGAAATGACTGAGTTGGGTAGAACTCGAAACGAGGCCAGGCGGCAAGTAGACCTCGCTATTGCACATGGACGGCTGATAAAGCACTCGGAACGCTTTACTACACAAAAAGCTTTGGAACAAGAAAGAAAGATTTTATCCAGCGAACGTAATGGGCGCGGGGCATCTACGCCAGTGCTGACGAATGAACAAGCTCATTCTTTCATGGATACCACCACTTTGCGTAAAGATCAGCGTGAAGCGGCTGAATTAATCTTATGTAGTGATAGCCGTATCATTGGCGTTCAAGGGCAAGCCGGGGTAGGCAAAAGTTTTATGTCCAATTCCGTTACGGAGAAACTAAAGGAAGAGGGTTATACAGTGCACACGTTAGCGCCTTATGGCTCACAGGTAAAATCTTTGCAAAAAGATGGAATGACAGAAGCACGAACAGTTGCATCGTTTCTACATACGTTAAGTCGTGAACATACGTTAAATGAAAAAACATTTATCTATGTGGATGAAGCCGGAGTGCTACCTAACCGCCTGTTGGCTAAATTGGCTGAGATTTCAGAAGAAACAGGCGCAAGGCTTGTTCTAATGGGAGATACAGAGCAAACAAAAGCTGTTGAAGCCGGTATCCCCTTTGCTTTACTTCAACGTAATGGTATGGATACAGCCTTGATGAATGAAATTCAAAGGCAAAAGGAAAGCCCTACATTACTTAAAGCGGTAGAACTGGCGGCTGTTGGTCGTAGTCTTGAGTCTTTGGCTCTTATCACACAGGTTAGTGAAACCAAAGATTCATTTCTCAGATTCAAGCAAATAGCAGATGAATATATTAGTCTTACAAAAGAAGAACGAGAGCAAACGCTTGTATTAACAGGTACAAATGAAAGCCGTGAAAAAATAAACGGTCTAATTCGAGATGGTTTAAAGATCCGTGATGAAGTGAAAATTACCGCACTTTCTAGGTTTGACTCAACACAAGCCGAACGACGTTATAGCCGAAATTACAATGCTGACACTACAGCTATACGCCCTGAGAGAGATTACCCGCATGCAGGTTTGAAGAGAGGGGAAGTGTACATCGTCAAAGCGCAGGGGGAAAATAACTCACTAATCGTTGAAGCATCAAACGGTGATAGGTTATCTATAAATCCAGCACACCATAAGCATATTTCAGTATATAAGCTAGCAACTCAGCACTACGGAGTAGGGGATAAACTAGTCATTACCCGAAATGATGCAGTGCTTGATGTTGCCAATGGTGACAGGGTGACTGTCAATGCTATCGTAAATGGCGAACTCCATTTAAAAGATAAAGATAATAAAGACATTATCCTCAATACAAAGGATAAGCTTCATTTGGATTATGCATATGTATCTACGGTTCACTCAGCACAAGGATTAACTTCTAATCGAGTCATTGCAAACATTGAAGCTAAATCTAAAACAGTGAGTAAAGATTGGTATTACGTAGCTATTTCCCGAGCTAAACATGTAGTCAAAGTGTACACAGACAATCTTAAGAAGCTTCCCGCTTCTGTTGCGAGAGCCAGCACAAAACAAGCAGCAATGGAATTAAATCATAAGGTTATGGAAAAAACGCAACAAAAAAGTAAAGAACGTACTTGATGCAAAAATTTTTGCATGCAAAAGTTTTTTGCATGTAAGACAACCGTTGACACAGAGAAAGCACCATTAAATGAATGAAAAAAAACAGCGATACCTTTTGAAATTCAGACGATATACAACACTAGAAACGCTTGAAAAGGTATTTGATCACCTAAGAGATAAGGTGGCTAATGATGAACTTGATGCATTGCTTAGTGCATCAGATCACCGCCGAGCAGAAATTATACATGGTAAATTTTGGGATAAAGTACCAGCATCAGCATGGAAAAACGTCACATAATTTTACTGGTCTTATAAAATGTTAAAGGCCGTGAAGCGGTTAACTCCACGGCCTTAGCTACGTTTCCGTTATCCTCAGAAGAAGATGCGGATCAGCTCTAAAAGCACGATAACGGCTTTCAGAACCATGATGATTTTATCAATCATGCGTTTCTCCAGGTGAACTGGAGGAAGAACACCGCGACTTGCTCATACACTGCCTGTTATCGCGGTTTCTACATGGTCAGATGTTGAATGTTCCCCTCCTGCCAGAGCACCAAACACAGCACCACCTGTTTGTTCAGCCAGGACTTTTAAACTGTTCATACCCACTACAACGGGGTTTAAGGGCAGGAGAGCCACTTAACAGAGCTAACCCGCTGATTATACAACGCCCCGCCCCCGAACCGCTAATCCTGTGTTGTGGTTGACACTGAATGCCCAGGGCATATAATTAAGTGGTCAGATGTTGAATGTTCCCCTCCGGTCAGAGCACCAACTCCGCACCGGAACTGTAAAGAAGCCGACCTCACCAGTCGGTTTTTTTACGTCTGTACCTTTTCAAATCCTTCCTCCGCACCACAACATCTTGATTACGTAAGTATTTTAAACACTGCATCTGGTATGTGCATTAAAGATGTTCCTGATTTTATTGATGCAGAACAACGTAAACCGGGCAGGGCAGAAAGGACGGGGCAAAGACGGAAATCTTAAAATTTCCGGGAAGCGTTTTTACCCCGTTTTCCCGCCACTGGCGGGGCTTGTCCGGGGTTTGTCAGTACATTTTTACCCCATCAGTCAGCCAGTAACCGCCTTGCCGTCTGCGCGTCATAGCTGAATGACAATCCCTTTCCGGTCAGCACATCGAGCGAGAACACGCGCGTATAAACCTCAGTGCTCCGGGCGTACCGATGCCCCAGCAGTCCCTGTAACACTTTCTGCGGTACGCCGTTCATTAACAGATGCATGGCGAAAGAGTGACGGAAGGTGTGCGGCGTGACCGTGATCGGAAACGTGACCCCGTCACCTTCTGCGCGGGTAAGGGCAGTGCTGATCCAGTTGAGCGGCGTTTGCCGGGAACGAATATCCCATACCGGAACATGCTTCACGCGCTTTCGCCAGGTGGCGAGATATTCGCGCATCCGTTGCGCGTAGGCCGCATCGAGCAGCGGCACAATTCTTACCCCCGGCTCAGGTGGTTTCCGGTAACGCAGATCGGGATGGTCAGTGTCGGCATCTTTTGCAGGTCGCCCACGCCCCCGGCTGGCTTCCCGGTTTCGCTGTTTCAGGGTTTTGAGTACCACCACGGCTTGCGGGTGGCGGCGCGACGGCTCGAGCGTAAAACACGCCGGGGTAAGTGCCAGTGCTTCATTGAGTCTCGCGCCCGTATTCCACAGGGTTTCAAAGTACATCCGGGCGGTCAGATCATCTATATAGGAAAGGAGTAAGCTGATTTCCGGGGCGAGTAAGTATTTCGGCAGACCCGCGCCGAGGTGTGCGGCGTAGTCGCGCATTGTCCGGGCAGCATCGAGGGGCAGCGAACCGCCAGCCGGGAGAATGGCACCGCTGTGTAAATTCTGCAAAATCGCCGGGGGTAAGTGACTCAATTTTTTACGCTCCGCATCCTCATTCAACAACCACTGACGCCTCCGGGCAGTCTGCCCGGACTTGTCCAGCCGCGAGCCTGGCGGGAAAAAATTTCCCGCCAGTTTCCCGGCTTCGCTAAGAGTCGTGATCTGATCAGTGTATCTATTGTAGGGGTTTAGTCCGTCAGGCCAGCGCCGTGTGTCTGCTACTCAGGGTGACGAATACTGAAAAGAGTCTTAGCGTGGTTTATTTTCCTTTTTCCAGGCTGACCCCGGCTTTGTCTCCTGTAAGAGACAAAACCCACGCCGCAGCCGTTCGCCGTATTTCTTCTCTTGTCGCCGCTAAGTCGTCAGGCCAGCCCGGTTATCCTGCTACTAAGGGTGACGATTCACGCCGTCAGGCCAGCGCCGTTAATTATGACGCAGCGCGGCAGACAGGCCGAGCGTAATAAATCCGATCACCAAAAATAAATTTGGACATTTTTTCCGATAGTGCCGTTTTGCCTGGTCGGGTGCGTGTCCGGTTTCGGACTTTCTGGGGCGCGGTTCGCCCCTCAGATCTGGACAGCCCAGGATACAGGCACGATGCCGCCGACAGGCACCAGATGTTGTGATGAATATATGTATGTTGTAACTATTAGAACAAGGGCAGGGCAACTGGACAGAAATGGCTGTATGTCTAACGAAGAAGGGAATTAAACGAGGGGTAGTAAAAAGGCCGCTCAAGCGGCCTTAGTGCAGGAAATTGCTTCCTGATAAGCAGATTCTAAATCACGGGGATCTCTGGAGTTGTAAAGGCGAACGATAGATTCATAACGCTCCGCGCATCCCCGCTCGTCAGCGCGGCGGTAATATTCATTGTGAAGCTTATTCAGGCTCTTTCGTAGTAGAAGCCTACCGACGACTATCAGAGCAAACGCAGTAAGAATAAATGTCATGCCAGCCTCCTGTATTCTTCACTCAATAATATCAGGCCAGATCCCGCACAGCCAGCGTTACCGGACAGAACACGCTGTATGTCTGACTGCCTGGGGAATGAATACCAGGCCGTTGTGATCTGCCCGGAGTGATGCCGCCAGTGTCCCGGATGCCGCCCGGAAACGCGTGAAATCTTGTTCAAAATATCTGTAGCGGTCGCAGCTGCAAAACGACATGGCCAGCGCATCGAGGGCGAAGCCGGCGTTTCAATGAATTGTTGTTTTACAGTGGGTTAGGCGTTTTGCATGGCAAAAAACATTGGTGAGTTTTTTTGATGGTATCAGGAGGCGCGTTGCGCTACGTGAAATCTGAGATTTTGCCGGGGGGATTGGGCGCAAGTATTCACGCAGGAGCGCCATTATTTTAAAGATTTATGTTAATGCTAGCATAGCAATTTACATGCGATGTGATAACATATGTAGAAACCTATCTAATAAGGGCAGCACAATGAAGGTGAAACAGCTAAATCTCCGGTTCCCGGAAGCACTGATAGACCGCCTGAAATCAACGGCAAAACAGGAAAACGTTTCTGTAAATATGCTGGTTGAACGTTATCTTATTAATGGTCTGGACAATGAGAGCAGCGATCAGGCCGATTATTCCCGAATGATTGCCGAACCTTTTACACCTCTCAGTCGCATTTATCACCTGCTGTCAGATAATATTTCTGACAGCGAATATAACTACGATACAGCCCCGCTAACACCTGCTGAAATACGTTTTCTGGCAGAGGGTTCACTGACTGAAATAAACAGGCGCAACATCCAGTTACCCTGGTATACCGAAACTAAAAAGATTGCAGAACACGCACTAAAAAGTGCGACAATCACTTTTGACGATGCTGACAGATTATTTCCGTTTGCCCTGCGTCATTATCTTAAATCTCGTGCAGATCGCGTCACATTTGCCACTGACAATACACCAGATACCATCCGTTCCGTCACCAAAGAATATCAGAATGGAAACCTGAGTTTTCGTCTGAGCGTGGAAGGAACAATTCGTAATCGCATGGTTCCGAAGGAACAGCGCGTATCGCCGCTTGTTCGTCTGGATATTGACGGAAACTATTTCTCAGTCATGCTGGGCATGGAAAAGTATATCGCCACAGTGCGCCTGTTACGCTATTTGGAAAGTGAAAGCTTTACCAAGGATACCCCTGTTATTAACGGGATAAGCTTCACCCGCGCCGATAAATCTGAACACTGGAAAATGCGCAATGATGATATGGAAATCTTACTGACCGACGAGGAATTACAGTACCTGTGTAACGGTCTGCTGGATGCACACAGCAGCCAGCTAAAGTCAGTCATGAATATCATGATACGGCTGAACGGCGAATAGTCAGAAAAGAGAATAGAAGGGTTAAAAAGGATGAAACCACAACGTTACCCCGCCAGTATCATAAAAATCGGCGCAGTGCTTTATAAAGCTTTTGGCTGGACGGATGATGAAGGTAAATGCCACTTAGACGTTGATGAATGGCATGTGCGATCCATACAAAACCGGACGGTATCAAAGCACTTTGGAACGAAAAAGGTCGTGATCAGCCTAGTACAAAAGCAGGAGGATATTACCTGGCAAAAGGGTAAATGGCTGACGAACTTATCGGCACATTATCGGCAGAAATTTTACGAAAACGACCCGTTACCCGCTGGCTTTTACACGACTCCCAATATGGCATTACGCTACGAACTGGAATCCACTTACCAGAGTATTAAATGGTATGAAGATGAAAAAGCGGCGGGGTTGTGGAGCGCGGAACATGAAGAAGAATATAATGGCGAGCTTAAACTGATTAAAGTCATTAAAGCCAGAATTACACGACTAAAAAACATCAAATCAGGAGGAAAGGTGTGAAAATCAATAAAGAAGATAACCTGGAGAACTGCCCGGACTGCGGCGAGGATATGCCAGGCGGTAAAACACGCTGTACGCGCTGCCAGCGCCAGCACGACGCCGAAAATATGACCGAAGCCGATTATCTCGCTCATAAAGCGCTATTCCCGTCAGGTAGCATTTTGGGCGACTCTGCACCAAAACTACCCCTTATCACTTACACCGTGGGCACGAAATCAGTATCTGAAAGCCTAACCGGGCTGGAACTTGAGCGGTATACAAACGCCATCCGTGAGGCGATAACGGCGGCGTATCCAGGTTATGAGGTGGAGGTGGAACTGGATAGCACCATTGGCGGCGCAGACAGTCAGGTGAGTAATGATCCGTATGATGAAACGGATATAGCGGAGCATACGCATTCAATTGCCCACAGTGTCTGGATAGGGGCGGCGTGGCTGGATAAATAATGTACGGGGAAGGATAAGGGAAAATAAAAGGCCGCTGGCGCGGCCTGTGCGAATTTGAATAATTTCGCTATGCAGTATTTCTTTCTGTCCATGCGTCTGAATACTGGATATTACCGTCTACATATTTCCATGTTATTTTATCGTACATGAGAGAAACAGATTCCATGTGATTTAACTGTGAGTTCCCGGCTAATTTAGTATTTGGTACACCGGGGTTAACACCAGTAATTTTCACCCCTTCCATCGTAATGGTGAAATAACACACTTCCTGACCAGCATCATTAATATGATAAAATCTTATTTCGGCACTTTTTAACGTCTGTCCAGTTGCCACAGCCTTATATAAATAGGGGCTTGAACTGTCAAACTCTTTTTCAAACATAACAGGGGAATGAGAGCGAGTGCCAGTAATTTTGCCATTCGCACTGTCAACGGGAAGATTCAAACCATGACTGAATCCAATAACCTCAATACTTCCCTCACGATCTTTTACATCTACAGAACCTTTAATATCCGCGCCACCATCATCTTTTAACCATAAATACGGGGGGATTGGCATTTTAGAAACTCCTTATTTTTCTGATTAATTTCACTAAAAAAATATAAATTATTGTTGTAATAACCAAAACGGTAACAAATGAAATATAGAAATAACTATCGTAAAGTGTTTCAGCATTTACGTTATTATAACCATTGATAACCTCTGTCACTTTCACGGCAAACTCATTATTTATCCATATCTCGGGTTCACCTAATGAACGGCCTACAGTAATCAAAAGTCCAATATAGAATATTATTTTGAGCAGCCATAAGCCCCACTTTTTAAGGGGCTGGACAACTGTTGCTAATTCCATTAGCTATCACCTCCACAACACCACGCGCCATCAGGGACTTCATGCAGGGAACTTCTACGGGGACAGCTCGCAACAAAGCATTTCTGACAGAGGCATAATCAGAATTATTAGGAAGCGTAATACAACCCTCTGATATATGCCCTGGATGTAAACGGAAAAGACCTCGATGGACATTATTAATCCATGTTCCATCATCAATCCCCCAATCATCTTTATACAATGCAAACCATTCATCACGCCCGAATGCTGTCCCGTTCACCGTTTTATTCCAGAGATCCTGCGCATCAGCTTTAAGCCCTGAAAGAACACCTCCAGAGCCACGCTCCACAATCCAGTATTTACCCGGTGGCAAGGGGCCACTTTTGAGTACATCCCCACATGCACCTCTGTTACGGTATATACCCCCACCCGAAAATGCCATGAATGTACCTACACCGTAAAATGTAAGAGGTGAATAATCCGCATCATTCAGAACAAACTTTCCATGTAGCGCCATAAAAACCACTTTAAAATTGTAGGTATTTGTTTTTTATCGTATATCGGCTAAATGGATAGAAAAAGGCAAAGAGTGCTATTTGGACTCCGAAAAGTCTTAATCTTAGTGCGGAAAAAAGAACCGCTGGACAGAAAAGGCTGTATGTCTAACGGCCTGGGGAATTTAATACCAGGCCGTTGTGATCTGCCCGGAGCGATGCCGCCAGTGTCCCGGATGCCGCCCGGAAACGCGTGAAATCTTGTTCAAAATATCTGGAGCGGTCGCAGCTGATAAACGCCACGGCCAGCGCATCGAGGGCGAAGCCGGCGTTTCAATGAATTGTTGTTTTACAGTGAGTTAGGTGTTTTGCATTGCAAAAAATGTTGGTGAGTTTTTTTGATGGTATCAGGCGGCGCGTTGCGCTACGTGAAATCTGAGATTTTGCGGGGGGGATTGGAGGCAAGAATTGACGAGAGAGCGCCTGAAAAATCACCATCTCGTCGCTTAACTGAGCCGGGGTTACTTCATTTTCTTTATCACACCGGACAATAATGCAATCACATCATTAAGCTGGCTGTAATCTTCGGTTGTTGAGAAATAATCATAATGATTGCCTGTCATAAAATTATGGTGCATTTTATCGGTATTTTTTGCTGCCTCAAGTTTCATCGCATTATATTTCCCAATAAAATCTTCACTCTTATTTGCAGGCATAAACAGGCATATCTGATAAGCTTTCTGATCACAGGGATGATAATTTTTAAGCGCCATTTCAGTAATAATACTTATATCATACTGGCCTATATTCCTGTTATTACGGGAGGTGCATTCTTTATATTCATGCAGGAACTCATAGACCAGTGCCAGTAATTTCTCTCTGCGCCATTCATTCAGAGATTTTGCGCGGTTGTCTTTTGCTATCATCCAGTTAATCAGCGCCGAAAACGCCACACCAATAAACGAACCTGCTGCCCCCATCAGGGTTACATTTAAGACCGTTAATTCCATTCAAAGTCACCTGTCACGCAAACGAAAGTATCACACAGGATACGCGCCCGGCGCTGCTACAGCCAGCTCTGGCGAAGATGTACCACTTATTTAATGACTGCAACCGGAAGCTGTTTCCAGTTCGTCGTATACGCCGGGGAGAGCATTTCGCGCTTCATCTGCCAGCCTTTGTTGATCCCTTGTCCGGCAAAATTAATTCCACAGGATTCCGTCTGGTTTATCCTGTCAATCACGCGCATAAGCGCGGCGCTGTTCGCCCTGGGTGGCGTTTCATCAAACAAATCAATCTGGCCTGTACCGGGCATGAGATCGTTGAGCATGATCCCCGCTTTCTGATACCTGTACCCGTCCCGCCATACCGATTCAAGCGCCCGGACTGCCGCCGCGACAATATCGCGTGTGTCCTGCGTTGCCAGCATCAGGCGCTGGCTGGCGTTGTTGCTGTAGTAGGGATCGCGGGAAAAGGGGCTGGTACTCATGAATACCGTGATATGTCGGCAAAACTGCCTGTCGGCGCGTAACTTTTCTGCGGCACGTTCGGCATACTGACAGATCGCTTCATGCATGGCCTGTAACGTGGTGATCCGCTCGCCAAAACTGCGACTGCAAATGATTTGTTGCCTGGCGGGGTGCGATTCTACAGATACGCATGAAATCCCGTTAAGTTCCCGTACAGTGCGCTCAGTAACCACGCCGAACGTCTTACGGATGAACGGTAAACTGGCATCAGCAAGCTCCAGTGCGGTATGTATACCCATTGCGCCAAGCTTCTGACTGGTTTTCCGTCCAATACCCCACACCTCGGAAGCCGGGAGCAGGTGCATTAACTTCCGCTGGCGGTGCCGTTCAGTGAGCACCACCACACCGCCCGTTGCCGTCCATGTTTTGGCGGCATGATTAGCCAGCTTTGCCAGTGTCCGGGTTTGCGCCACGCCGATCCCACAGGTCAGCCCGGTATGCTGATAAACGGTGTCCCGTACCCGTTGACCGTAATGTTGAAGGGATTCGCTGGCCTCGATGCCGTCTACCAGCAGGAAAGCTTCATCAATGCTGTAAGCTTCTGTTTTAACTGCTAATGAGTCCAGAACGGAAAATACTCTCGCACTGAGATCACCATAAAGTGTGTAGTTAGAACTGAACACGGCGACATTGTGTTTCTGTATCAGCGCCTTGATCTGGAAATACGGTGCGCCGCGCTTGATACCGAGGCTTTTTGCCTGGAGGTTAAGCGCCACACAATTCCCGTCGTTGTTCGAAAGAACGCAGACGGGCTTGTCTCTCAGGTCTGGTCTGAAAAGCTGCTCACAGGCCGCATACATCGAATTTACGTCACACAGCAGGTACATGATGCCTCCTACAGAAAATCATGAATGCTGTGCGTCACGACCCCGAAAATTTCCAGTTCATCAGGATCGACGTAAATCGGGCTGTAGGCCGGATTCATGGGCATCAGACACAGGCGGGGATGGAGGCACAGTTTTTTAACCGTAAACTCACTGTCAATACAGGCAATCACAATGCTGCCATGTACCGGAGTCAGTGACCTGTCCACAACCAGCAGATCACCCGACTGAATCCCGGATTCGACCATCGACTCACCGGAAGCCCGGAGGTAGTACGAGGCCGAGGGGTGGCGAATGCAGTATTCATTCAGATCAAGTGTGGAGTCGATATAGTCCTGTGCAGGGCTGGGAAAGCCAGCCTCACATCTGTATGAGAACAAAGGTATTTTTAGATTAACGGACTGACCGGGAGAGTAGATTTCTGCTTTCATCATAAGACACCAAACAACTGTACATTTTTACAGTATAGCGAGATGAAAGGAATGCGACAATCTAAACAGGAGGGGTAAAAAAGGCCGCTGGCGCGGCCTTAATGAAAGGTTATGGCGTTGTCGGCGGTGTCCATCCTGCCTGTAATGCCGCCGCCATCCATTCTGGTGTTCCTGCCTTGACATGTTGCTGGCAGTAACTGTATAGCTGCCTATATACCGTTGTCGTTGTCGAGTTCAGACGTATTGTCTGACTGGCATGACCCGCTTTAGCGGCATCATATTGGTCTTGCGCCAGGGATGTAAGTGCCACCCGTAGGTATGATGCAAGTTGCGGATCGACAGGGGGTACATCCAGAATATCTTGTAGCTTAGTGATATGTGCTTTAATTGTCCTTGTGCCATCCATAGACTTCATTACGTCAGCATACATTTTATTTTTTCCTGATTAACCAGAGGGATAGCCTGATAGTATCAGGCCAGATCCCGCACAGCCAGCAGAACTGGACAGAACACGCTGTATGTCTGACTGCCTGGGGAATGAATACCAGGCGGTTGTGATCTGCCCGGTACGATGCCGCCAGTGTCCCGGAGCCGCCCGGAAACGCGTGAAATCTTGTTCAAAATATCTGTAGCGGTCGCAGCTGCAAAACGACATGACCGCCGCGCTCGATGCGCAACCGGCGCGAGTATGAATTGTTGTTTTACAGGGAGTTAGGTGTTTTGCATGGCAAATAATATTGGTGAGTTTTTTTGAAGGTATCAGGAGGCACGTTGCACTACGTGAAATCTGAAATTTTGCGGGGGGGATTGGGCGCAAGTATTCACGCAGGAGCGCCGGGGAACAAGGCCACTGGCGCTTCATATCAGCGATCAGAAGAGTGAGAACGGAACTGCGTGTTCATTACCAAAACCCGCCAGTATCGACTATCTGGTATTTGTCTCTTATTATTTTCCTGCAATAATCCTCAAGGCTTTCGCATCTTATGAGAGAAAAACCACTCACAATGAAACAAATGAAAGCCATCAATACTAAATAACCACTGGAGTAGTCCTGAAACACATTAAATCCTAAATGACTCATCAACTGATACGGTCAATCAGTTGTGCAATCCGAGTTGTATTTCTTTCATTAATACCTTTGCGCAATAAAGCAAGAATATTTGCTTTGCACTTCCTGTCATTGTCTCTTCTTTTATCTTCGTCGCAACGAGTTTCACATAAACAAGTAAACAGCTTTTGTTGTAGTGAGTCATTATTATTAATCATTGGTCACAATCTCACAGGTTATTGAATGCGGCATTTTACCATCATTGCGCTGATCCCCCGCTCTGTATTAAGAAGGCTTTTTGGAAAAAACGTCATAACATACAACTGCAATAAAACAAACACAACAACCAACAGCACCAAACATTGCTACCCTTGAAAGAACTATTAGCCAATAATCATTAAATGTGTTCCCCGCTATAAATCCAAATAATCCAGCCATAGCCATGAAAAAGAACATCAGCACGATTACTGCTTTTAATATCTTTTGTGAAACCTCATATCTTTTTTGATATTCATCATATTTTTTACTATTCATCGCATTCCCTCTTGATTAAATAATTTTGTTTACTGGAAAAAATTTCAGTATTAATTTCATGCTATTTACCCTTTCAAAACAAATTATATCACTTGATGCCGATTGTAACCCATTTCATTCTTCCCCGTCGGGGTCATGCTCATTTTCTCGCGTCCATTCACTATCAGACTATTAGGCGTAATGTATGACTTTCTCAATAAAGCTTTTGCTGACACAGTACAGTTCGTATTATCTGCGCCAATAAAGTATCGCTCCTTGCTATCTCGCCAAAGAACATCCCCGGCGTTCATTTCACGAAGAATTTTTAATTGACCTTTTGGCATCCACCAACCCGCCATATTATTACCCTTTTAATAACATGATTAAACCCAAGCAGACTGAAAGAAAGACAGCCCCGCCGCCAAGAATCAGAATAGTCACCAGAAGTTTACCCTGGCCTTCGTTTAAAAGATTTTCCATGTTTACCCTCCAACAAGGCTCTTTAGCGGAATGCCAAACATCGCATGTAATTTTCTAATCATCGGTAATGTCAGATTGCGTTTACGATTAAGCACTTCATAGACACGGTTAGAATTGCCAATAGCTGGTTCAAGGTCTTTAACTTTTAAACCCTGCTGCTCCATTCTGAACTTAATAGCTTCAATTGGATCGGGGGCTTCTATTGGGTAATGCTTATTTTCGTACTCATTAATCAGTACACACATGATTTCAAAGAAATCCCCTTCCGGTGTATCGGCAGGAGGTTCGTTATCAAACATAGGCTCTACGGCGCGTAATGCGGCTTCATAATCCTGTTCTGTTTTAATGGGTTTAATGTGCATATGGTTTACTCCAGATTGACGGTTTCAGCATCTATTTTGTCATATTCTTTATGCGTACCGATGAATTTTATAAACATCCATCCACGTTGGTAGGCAATGGCAACAATTAACCGATAGTCATTTCCTTTAATGTTAAACACCACTCGCCTGTTTTTAAGAATACTGGCACTGCGGTATTGCTCTTTAATTTCAGCCGGGGTTTTCCATTCAGCTTTACTAGCTTCATCTACCCAGGCTTTTAACGGCTGCTCTGCATCGGGATTCGCCGTCCAGAAATCCCTAAGTGTCTTGATAGCAATTATCTTCATGTATATATATTAGTCCCATCATGGGACTATGGCAAATTTTTTTATCCCGAAATGGGACTTATCGTTTTGGACAGAAAACACTGTATGTCTAACTTCTAGCTTTAGGCACCGGAATTTTCTGTAATTCCGGCGTGCTACCCCGTTATGGTAAACTAACCCCGCCACTGAAAAACAGTGGCGGGGATTTGCAACCCCATTCAAACAAACCGCTGACAATTCGTTGCCAGTGTGCCTGTGCTCGTCTGAATTATGGCGGTCACGGCAAGGGAGTCGAGAGGCTCGCCGGTTTGTTTGTTTGCCGGTATTGCAAACCTTGTCGTGGTCGCCACCCAAGGAGCAATTATGTCTTCAAATAGTTCATCGGGAAAAACAGATTGGCATCCTGCTGATATCATCGCGGGTTTACGAAAACGGAACACATCACTGGCTGCTGTATCCAGGGGCGCAGGGTTAAGTAGTTCAACTCTTGCTAATGCAATCATTCGCCCCTGGCCCAAAGGCGAAAAGATAATCGCACTTGCATTGGGTATTAACCCTGAAGATATCTGGCCTAGCCGTTATTTTGATAGCGAAGGTAAGCTTGTCCAACGTACTTTTCGAAATAAAAAGACATAAGCGGCACATGGTCAGCGACCTTTGCACAGTTAATCATGCTGTACGGGGAAGGATAAGGGAAAATAAAAGGCCGCTGGCGCGGCCTTTCTTTAAATATTTTTAGCAAACGATGCTGCCACTATGCACAGTAGAGCAATGCTCCACAGGAAAAGACTTAATACGTTAACCGTTTCAAATGCCCACATAACGAATTTCCCTGCTATTTAATGACTTAAGACCGCTCATGCGGCCTTTGCTTTGTTAGATTTACATTACTTTACTGGATGATTTATTTTTATCATCAGCTTTCTTTAGCACTCCAATAAAAAACATAATACCACCTACAACAGCAAATATTTTCCAAAGAACGCTGACTAATTCCTGAGTATGTAAAACATCATTCCCATTATCAGTCATTTCAAGCATAAAACCAAAAATTGCCACTAAAATAAATACAACACCGATCAAAAGATATTGTTTCTTTGTATATTCCACATTCTTCTCCATCAGCATTTTACCCCCCCCCTCTAATTCAGATGTTATTTTGAAGCTTCGTCAGCCGCCAAACTGACGAGATCAACAAAGCTAAGGGCTTTTCCGTCAAGCCAAAGGTTATCATCGTGACAAGCAACTACCTTATTGCCATAAACTATGTATTGTTTTTGTCCAGTATCTAATAACTGCATAGCTTTTCCATTATTACAACTATAAGAACGGCTTTCTGATACCTTAATTGGATCAGCAGGATATAGCATTGGTATACCTGCGGAAAATGTCTGTTTACTCAATATCAGCATAACTGCCACAAGAATTTTATTTCTCATTTCATTCCCTCTTGAATCAAGAAAAGCCGAGCGGCTTTAGAACAATAAAATCAACAAAATAATACTAGCAACTCCACCTATAAAATAGATGTTCCTGCGATTTTTAATGTGGTTTTTTATGATGGGGGAGTTAGCACCCGATTTTAATGCAATATCAGTATATCTAGCCCCGGCATTGTTAGTCGTTTCTGGATGGAGATACCACGCTTTCCAGAAACAACGCATTCCAAATATAGCTACTATTGATAAAAATACTATGTTAAACGGTTCCATTGGCTACCTACTCTAGTGTGAAAAAACCAGCTTTAATTAGTTTTATCGGCACGACAGCTTAGAACTCCAGCTAAAATTGCAGCACTAAAGCCAAAAATGGTCATACCAACAGGCACTACCCAGGCATAACCCGGATCTACCAGACGACTGAAATACCCAGCTAAATCAAACAGAGCATTACAGAAGAAAAGTATACCGCAAATGAGTACCAGCCAATTAATCATTGTAGTCACCATCGCGTAAATAACTTTTTTTCCAGTCGCCGTAGGAAATTGTGCTATTGTTCGCCCGTTTCCACTTTTCCCAATGCTCTTTTTTTGCAATTTCCAATGCGTTTTTTTTATTCACTTCTACGGATAAAGCTTCATTTTCCTTTCGCTTTTTATCGAAAAATTTGGCTATCACTTCATTCTCTTTCGATGAAGTCACCGCATTAATGTATAAATTACTTAAAAAACCTCCTAATGAATGCCCCACAGATGCACTAATGTAGAGGGACAAAAAACAAAAAAGAACATATAGCACCTGAGTAAACACATCCAATTCAGAAATGCCTTGATGTTGGGTATTTTGTGCGGAATTGATAACCATCAAGAAAATCGTCTGCGTTGGATTATATATAAACCCTAATAAAGCCAACACACTTAATCCAAAAAGACATAACACAGTCAGAGTGATTATCGCTTGAGAGGGAAGTAAAACCCGCCAGTACAATTTACTTTGCATTAAAAGACTCCTGCGTTGTTGCAACCCAACATTTAGCTCCGTCATAATCATTTCCCCCTTCCGCTATAAATATGTGATTATCAACATCCACAGCAATAACGCCTGGACGCTCGCAGTGCGCATCACGTAAACAATTCTTCCAGCCATAGGGGTTTTCTTCCCAGATCATCACAACACCTATTGTCGCGTGTTCGGGATGCTCTTTACGCCACAAGGCGGCGATACTAACCACATCAACCATTTTTAGCCTCTTGCTCATACATCACCCCCGCCATTAACTTTGAATCAAGAAAAACCGCTGCGCGGCTTTATTTCTCTTGTTTAAAATCGCCATGACTTGAGCCATTAAGCCTCACAAAAACCAACTCCCCTTCATCGTCCTCAACTTCAACACCCGGTAAATTAAGGTGTGTTTTATCTGTTACGACAGGATAGGTTTTCCCAGCCGTAAAGAAATAAGCATCTTCATTCGGCCTGATACATACAAGTGCTGAGACTTTCATAACGGTTACTCATTGTGAGTTCAATACGTTAATTATGAACTATAGTTCACATCTAAGCAAGATAGATTGTGAACTATAGTTCACTTATATTTTTTGGCAAACCCGCTAACGCATCATTCCAGTGCTGATCCCTTTCATCATTACCGGCAATTTTGCTTATCCATGTTTCTGACTTGCCCCAGCGTTCAGCAAGTTGAGGGCGTGTCCAGCCTTTACGCTTCATTTCTGCTTTAAATTCTTCTTTAGATGGTTTGTACATGCTGTTTTTTTATGAACTATAGTTCACAGTAGATTAGGCGATATTTGAAATTGATGCAACTGGACAGAAAGCGTTGTATGTCTAACTGTCAGGGGAATTAAAGGAGAGGGGTTCCGGTGCCTGGAACAAGCCCGGACGCAGACACCGGAGCGCCAGCCAGTGACGCCCGGACAGTTTACCGTAACGCGCCCCGGAGTGCGTAAAATCTTGTTCAAAATATCTGTAGCGGTCGCAGATGATAAACACCACGACCAGCGCATAGAGGGCGTTTCCGGTGACGGGAACAAGCCAGGACACCGCCACCGGAAGTCAGCCTGTGACACCTATTTACTTAACTTTAATTGTGGTAGTCCTTGAACATCAGAGAAAAATGTTACGCATGATTTATCAAAAACACCTTCACATGCCCAGTAAAACTCCCCTTCTTTCTTTTTACTCTTTATACGTTTTAAACTTTTATTACATTTTGGGCAAATGTGTAATGTATTTGAAGATGATTTTTTGGTATCTACTTTGCTTTTATTTTTACCATTAAAATCAGGTAAACCATTTAAATCAGGTAATGTTTTTTTGCATTGAGGCGTTTCCCTGTATCCAGTGCAAGCCCAAAACTCTCCATTTGCTCCTTTTACTTTTCGTAGAGGTCTTTTACAGTCTGGACAAATAGGCGCATTGGTAGAAATATTCAATCCATTGCTATGAAGATTTTTAATCTGAACGTAAATATAATTGTCGTTAAAATCTATAAATTCCTCTATGGTCATTTGACCATTTTTTATTAACGCTTGTTTCTCTGCCCATATTGCAGATATATCTGGTTGTGTTATTTCCGCAGGAAATGTAGCACATAGTTCCTGACCTTGCTTTGTAGTTTTCCATACAGGCTCTGAATAGCCTTTCATTTTTTCAATAACAACAAGCCCTGTATTTGCAGCTAATTTTTCAAGAATCCCCGCTCGAGTAGCCTCTGTGCCAAGCGTACCCCCGCCCTCTTTCTCTTCCAGGGCTTTACGTAACACCGGATCATGAATGAATTTACCCGGATTTTTCATAGCGGCGATCAATGTGGATGTGGTGAAGTATTTAGGCGGTTTTGTGGGTTTTTTATCAATTTCTGACAACAAACATTTACCCGTATCATTAAACTTCAAAGTGGACAGGTCAAAGCCAGTCAGTTCACATGATTCCGCTTCTTCCTCAGCATCATCTTTTTCAAGTTCTTTACTCAATATCTCCCAACCTTTATTCACCATCACACTCTGTGTGGCTGTAAAGGTGTCGCCATTTATATCAAAGTGAACTTTGGTTTTATTTCTTACCGAATCAGGATAGAACAGCCCCAGAAAATGAATGGCAACCAAGTTATATACGTGCCTTTCCTTTTGACTCAGCCGGATATTGGCACCATTTTTAATAGAAGGTACGATGGCATGATGCGCTTCACCTTCAATATTTTTGGTATTAAATGCTTTATGCTTCTGCTCTTTGTGCATTCCAGCCACGATGCCAGATAACTCAGGCATGGTCACACTGATCGCCCCGGCGATATCCGTTGCCTGATAGTAATGTTCATCAGATAAATAACGGCAATTGGTACGCGGATAACTCACCAGTTTATGCGTTTCATAAAGGCTCTGTAGGATATCAAGAGTGTCTTGCGGGCTGTAGCCATACTTTTTCGCACATATCATCTGGAGCGTCCCCAGATCGAGCGGTAACGGCGGCGCAATGCTCTCAGATTTGGTAGTGGCAATCGTCACCATTGCCTTATGGTCTTTTATCCGTTCAGCGATATGCCGTGACTGAGCTTCTGAAATAAGACGTTTTTTTTCATCAACCTGATCACTCTCCACTACCTGGTATTTCGCTTTAACGGTATGGCCTTGTAACGCAATACTGCCGTAAACATCATAGTAGTAACTGATTGTGTGATTTTGATTAGCAAGCGTTCTGGTGTTTATCAAACCCAGAGTAGCACTCTGTACACGCCCAACGTTCAGCACCCCATTATAGCCTTTCTCACGGCCTTTTAAGGTAAAACCTCTTGTCAGATTATAGCCAAAGCCTTGATCAGCACATGCTCGTGCTAAGGCGCTATTAGACATACCTCGAAACTTGCTATTAGGCTGCATATTCGCCAGTGATTTTTGTACTGGTGCCAAGTTGAGATCCACAATCAGCAACCGTTCAACGGGTTTTGTATTACGGGCATAATCCAGCATTTCATCAACCAGTAAACACCCCTCTTCATCAGGATCGCCTGCATGAACAATACTGGTAGCCTGATTAATCAGGGACAAAATGATATTCGTTTGCGCCGCAGTTTGCGGTTTAATTTTTAACGATGGAGGAAAAACTGTTTTTATAGGCAAATCAGCGAAATGCCATTTACTGTATTTCGCATCATAATCTTGTGGATCATATAGCTCTAACATATGCCCCACGCACCATGTTACAACATCACTACCATGCTGAAAATAGCCGCCTTTTTTTTCGGTGTCAGGATTGCCGCCCAGACCTTCAAAAATAGCTTTTGCTAATGATGGTTTTTCTGCAATAAATAATCTCATGTTCATTCCTTATGACTGTATATTTACTCTTATTGTTGAATGGAATCTAATTTAACAATCAAGCTATTTGCTTATAGTTCCCAGAGCAAAAGATGGATGTTTGTATTTTAGACATTTCAAGTAAAATATTTAGCCGCCTAATCAATGACTTTTTGCATTGCTCTTTTGATAAAATTATTACATTTTTTTTAAGTACAGACATTTTCCATATATGACCAATCACATCAGGAGTCCAGACCTTCTGATAACTATATGCACTTAATATGAAAGCATTAGGATTGTAGTTTCTATACATAACCTCCCATGATTCGATGTTTTCTACATGAAGTTGTATACAGTTGTGATTACGTTCAATGTGCTTTTCACATTCACAAATCATAATAACGCCATTACAATTATTAATTGTAAAACTTGAAAACCCTACAGCATCTGATTGAACGTAGTATTTACCATTTAAAATCACGATTTCTCTCTCTATAAACCCATGGTGGAATACCATCGCTATTTTTCCATAACCCAATGGATTTTTTAAAAGCTTCATCTTGGGCATTGTAATAGAAAGGTTCATTACAATATTTTGTGTATGTCCATGCAAAGCCATTTTTCACCAATTCTAAATTGATATTAATCTTGGTACTAACAACAGCTATTTCACGACCATAAGCATCAATCCCGTTAACTTCCAATCTAACAGACTGATTATTTATTAGCTTGCTTAACTCCATTTTCGACTCAAGGCCAAATGTTTGTTTCTTCTCAGGTGCATCAATGCAATATAACCTAACCTTTTTATTTACCCCATTTTCACTATAGATAAATGTATCACCATCAATTACATATTTAACTATGACGTTTTTAGAAAAAACCGGATTGCAAAGAAAAAGAAAACCTATACAAAAGAGATATTTTTTTGCATGCAAAATCATTTCCCTAATCACCATCATCATTGTTAATTAAAAAATCAGTAATAGCACGCCCAGCCTTAATTGCATTATTAATTTCGGTAGGTGTTCTTCCGCGACCACTCCAGTATTTCGGCTTACCATCCTGATAATATACATACTTAGAATTAGATTCTGATTTTATATCAATAGAAGAAAGCAAGGGTTTTTTGGGGATGAGTTCATTAACTTCAACACCATCCTGTATAAGAAGATCTCTATAGTATTTGATTTTTCTTTCTCGCTCTGCAACTTGCTTTATTTTTACAATTTCTTCCTCTCTTCTTTCTTCGATAAGATCACTTAATTTATTTTTAATAGCAATAAGTAAAAACACACCATCATGCGATTTAGCAATGACACGCAAAGTATTAATATTCAGTAGGGTACGTAAATGATTCATTGGAGCACCCATTTACCAGAGTTGTTTATTTGGAAATCTTTAGGTAGTTGCCACTCTGAATTTCCAATGTAATTAACATTAAAATCTGTAAATTCATTACTAAAGTAGGTTTGACAATACGATGGTAAGTTAGATGAGATTCGCATCTTTTGAACCGGAACACACCCATCATCATATTGAGATCGCGGTCGTGAACAAACCATAAATGTTTTACGTTCTATTAAATCTTTGTTCAAAGTATCAGGTTCACACTTACCAGCACCGCTAACAATGGCATCAGTTAACTCTGGCATACCTTGCTCCTCACTTGCAGGGCAAAGCTTTAAGAAGCTTTTCCTGGCATTTAGAGTATCTTTCCATTTCCTCTTAGTAATATTGAAATAGCGATTCAACGATGGTGTGCATTCACTTGGGCGATTTCCCCCAGCTAGACATAAAGTAGCCTCACATGCGAGTCTAGTGTCACCAGTAAGCAATTCACCAGCTTCAATACTATCTGTTTTTTCAGCATATACATTGGACGCCACTACAAAAGAACAGAGAGAAAAAACAAGTACTTTAAGATTTGTCATAGTAATCCCCTTTTTTGCATGCAAAAATTTTTAACCTTTTGAGCTGAAATAAACTTGATGCTGTGCATTTGAAGCATTTCGACACGATTCACTATCAGTCGGACTCTTGTTACATTCTTTAAGTTTTTGCAGTCGAGCCTCCTTATTCGTTTTGTAAAATTCTATTGAAATTTTTTCTGATGAATCACAACCAATCAATACAAGAACAGCTAAAGCAGAAACAATTACATTTTTAACTTTCATTTAATCATTACCCCCTTTGATGCTGTTGAAATTACAGCTTCTCTATTTTTAGAAAGCAACTCGATGTAAAAATCATAGACTTTCTTTGCATATTTAATTCTCGTAGCCTCGTTCCTATCTGCAAAACCAGCATTGTAAGCCCCTATTGATTTCCAGTTAACACCATTTCTTTGAATGTTCATTGCTAATATATAAGCACCTACATAGACATTTTGACATGGGTTTGTAACCAAATCCTCTCGGGATATACCCCAATCAGAAGCTAGCTGTTTGAACCAAATGCTATTAATTTGCATCAATCCAATATCTATACTTTCTTTCGATGTTCCTTTTTTATTTATGTTGGTAGCCCGAGGATTCAAACTGCTTTCTACCTGAGCAATTGATATTAACAGTAATGGATCTACACTATATTTTTCACCAGCTTCTTTGAAGCAAAATGCATTAACCTTTCCAGAAAAAAATGAAATTAAAAGAATGAGGAAAACTAAAGAACTAAAGAAAGATTTTTTTTTCATAATCACGCCCTTTGCTTTATCAATATAAATATAATATTATCAATTCATCAATATTACAATATTGAAGGAGAAATTATGAACCTAAGTTATCTTGCAGCAGTAATGATGATCGTTTTAGCCTCTTTCATTGTAGGCGGTGTGAGTTATTCGGAACGAAGTTATTTCGAGAATACATCAAGTGAGCAAATCACATATTCGTTTTTAAATTACGTTGATGCCGTTCAAAGTTATAAAACTTTGAATCCTACAGCAAATGGTAATATTACAACAAACATAACATTACAATCATGGCAGCAAAAAAACAATGCTATAACGGTTTATGCTACCTCCGGGAAGTTCTATGTTTATATGCCAAATAAACCGGGTGCATACACCAAGCTACGCGCACAAACTGGCGATTCAGTTTCATTTGGCTTATCTGATAGCAGCTCCATTCAAACGACCTTCGGGAGCGTAACAAAACCATCCCAAATCCCGACAAACAACATAGTGTTTATATTATGATCTATTTATACATTCTATTGGCATCTGCCATCATAACTATGATTTTAAAAATGTATTTACCGAAAGCAATTAATTTTGTTGAAAATGAGATTTTAAACACTGCTAATGAAATTAAAAACCGTTCTGAAAGGCTTTCCTTTCCTGTATTTGTATCATTTTTGACTATTTTAGTAACTCCAGCTTATTGTCAATATATAAGCAATAATAAGATACTTACATTCACGGTTTTTGTTACAGCAACATCAGCTATAATTGATATTGTTAGAAAATGGGTTCCTGACATTATCATTCACATCATAGCTGTATCTTCATGTTTATCCTTTTATGGTAATTTCCAGAGCGCCATGATCTTAATGGCTTTATCTATTACTTTAATATCAGCTATCAACTGTATTGCAGTGATAAAAAACAAATCAGTCTTAGTTGCCAGTGGTGATGTATATCTCATTGCTTTTTTATCACTTTGGCTCTCTCCAACTACAGCCTTTTTATTTCCAACATTAGCACTCATCTTTGGTTTTTCACTTACAAGTATATTCAAGATTAATTACATTCCATTTGTGCCAGTAATCCTTCTTTCATTTATTATCAGCTTAACATTGGGGAATTATTTAACCTAGAGGGTTTACTATTATCATATCATTTGTAACTTTGGATAATTCTCCGGGAACGGGAATCCTCTTTCCTTGTTGCGCAGCACTAGCAAGTGTGCGTAATAAAAGATTACTAGCTTTTGACAGGGCGATTTCAAGCGTGAATCCAGTTGCTTTTAGTTCACTAAAATCTATAAGTTCTACAGTGTGTACTCCATTCTCTATAGTTTTGAGCGCAGGATAAGGCACAAAATAAGAAGCGATTTTTTTGACTGTATTCTTCTTTGCATCAAGTTTTTTCACTAACTGATAAGCTCTAAGATGAGTATATCTTTTCAACATACTTAAAGACTTGTGTCCTGAGATAGCAGCAACCTCCATCATATTTAAAGTTCCAAGTTCAAAAAATCTACTGATTGCCTCATGACGGAGATTGTGAAAATGTAGATTTTCAATTTTTAAATATTGTATACATTTTCTCCACGCACTTTTCACCCCTGATGATGTGTATGAAAAAACATAGCCAAATGTTTTCATTGACATTTCTGATAGTAATGCTCGGGCTTTTGCAGATAAGGGTACATCCCGCCATGTCCCATTTTTGGTTTCAGGAAGATGAACAACTCCAGCTTGCAAGTTAATATTTTCCCATTTCATCGAAAGTATTTCCCCTTGCCTCATAGCTGTTTCTAGTGCCATACAAAAAATAATATATAACTCTCTATTATTTTGGATTAAATAACTCTTAATCTTCCTTTCTTCATGAGAATGTAATCGTCTTTCACGACCTGGATTACATTTAGGCTTACGTACAGTCTGGACAGGGTTTCTAATACATGTACCCCATTCAGCAATCGCTAAATTAAACAATGAAGATATTAGGGCTAACTCCAATCTCACTGTATTACCACTAATTGGCTTACCGTTTTTAGGATTGACTTCTGAAAGCCTTATGTCCCTATATTCAGCAACGTCAATAGATGTAATTTCATGCATGTACTTACTTGAAATTGCGTATCTATTGATTACATTTCGCCTATAGCTTTCTTGTTGCCAACCATTTTTAAGGTTAGAAACAGTATTAACGTATCTATCTAGAGCATCATTTAATCGAATTGTTCTTTTCCTAGACAAAATAGAATCTCCACAATGTTACAAAACCGTGAACTCTACTTTCACTAGCGAGAATGTCAAACTGTCAATCCGGTGTCTGGACAGGAAGTGGAAAGATCAATGCTCAAGGCTGTAATTGGTACTCTTCACCAGTTGCCAACGAGTACTTTATTGGGGGGAAAGGTAATGGTTCTGTCTACTACAAGCCTGTTCAATGCCCTGCTAACTACGTTATGGCCGGAACCCGGATGTATGGCATTGGTGATGGTGTTGATGAAGAACACGTTGATGCCTATTGCTGTCCTTTCAGCTAACTGTCAATCCGGTGTGTGGAAACGATCAGGGGGAAGCACAGTCCTTACTGGCCTTGTAGGGAATGGTCAACAAATACCGCTACCTAACGGATTTAGCCAAAATCAGTGTACTTGGAGTGTGAGTAACAGTGAAAACCCGCATGGTTGGAAACCTAACTATTTTGCCGGACAAGTAGCGGCTGTCGATCCAAATCGAGTAGTTAAGTGCGGTCACTATGATGAATACAATTTTTATCCAGGTACTAACAGGACTGAATTAAGCGGAAAGTGCAGCTTCATAATAAGTTGTGCATAACTGTCAATCCGGTGTGTGGAAATCAGCAAAATCAGAAATTGATAGTTTTGTTGTTGTCGGTGCTGCGGGCTGCAACAAAACATATTCATACGCCGCTTGCCCTGTAGAAAACAAGCTCCTAAGTGGCGGCTACAGTCTGACTTATTTCTCGGGTAATGCGTCCTCAGCATACAACGCACCTGATGGTAGCTATCCAGATGTAGCTAATAACAGATGGGTGGTAACTGGAGCTGGCTCAAACAATAACTGTTTTGCTGCCTACGCCATGTGTTCTCGATAACTGGTAACTGGTAACTGGTAACTGGTAACTGGTGGCGCTAACAGTAGCGGACAATGCCTTGCTGCTGTTGCATGGTGTACAGCAAATTAGCTGTAAAGGATGAAGCCTTAGATTGCAACGGCTTCATCAATTTTTACCTTAGTAATCAAGTAGTATCTTCATACAGGCACATTCGCCTTGCAATTGCCCAGGTGAAATTACGGGGCAATTGCGATCTGTACGTGGCGTGTAGCCAATGTAATCTTCGGACTTACGCGCACTCATTGAGGTATAACGGCAGTAGTAACCGGGCTTTCCAGTGCTAGGTTTTGTCCAGACACCGGATTGACAGGAAAGGATGCCGCCGCTTGCATCGCGGCCTATAAGCCCATTTGGGGAACACCCCCACCCTGCTGTAGCTACACCGTTGATCTGCAAATACTCATTTGTAGTAATTCGACCATTAGCCTGTATCGCTCCATTTGCCTGAATGGAACCATTAGATTGTATTGAGCCAGCCTGAACCTGACCGCCTGTATAAATGTTCTTATTGTTATAGGCACGTATCCATGATGAATCGCTCATATGCCACCCCCCGCCCCATTTCTCACTATACCAGCCTGTGTCACCTCGAGTTCTAAACCATCCGCCTGTATACGTTTCTCCTGCCGTATTAGTCGTTTGTGCAGTAACCGTACCGGAGGCTGAAATATTTCCAGTTGAATTGACGTTAGCTCCCTGAACAGTAGCATTAGAATTAATATTACCCGTTGCAGAAACTGTATTGGTATTAACAGTAGTAGCGTTAACGGTTGTTCCGTTTACATTCACAGCGTTAACACCATTAGCATTATTAATATTGTTATTACCGATATTCAAATCTACGCTCATGGTATTCAATTCTGGATGCCCAGGAACAGATTTTCTATATAGGTAATCGTTTGTTGAAACATTATTTTTATAGAACTGAGCAATTGCTATATGACCATCTCCTGGATTCACAGCAAAAGCTGAAATATTTTGGCTCCAGGAGCCTAAAGCACCTTTCGCAATACCGCTTTCTATATAACCGCCATCAGCTCCAATGCGAGTAGCTATTTTTCTTGCCGCTGATTGACTTACTTTGACACCATTAAGAGTTACAAGAATGGATTGAAATTTATTAGCGCTCGGTTCTAATACTCGAACCTGATAATCTT
This sequence comes from Buttiauxella sp. AC142, assembly GCF_979253435.1. Lineage (NCBI taxonomy): Bacteria > Pseudomonadati > Pseudomonadota > Gammaproteobacteria > Enterobacterales > Enterobacteriaceae > Buttiauxella > Buttiauxella sp. AC142. The sequence continues at coordinate 7,856 of NZ_CEEDCH010000002.1, read as the reverse complement.
GAGAGTATGTGTTTTTAACCGAAAAACCAGAAGGCAAATATCCGCTACTAATAAGGGTAGCAACATCTATAACATATGGCGATGTTGGGGTAGCTCCAGCAGAAATGATAGATGCATTATCGGCTATATATTTCTCAGCAGCATCAGACACACGTTTTGCATGTTGTGCAGCATTTGAATAAGATTGATCATTCATCAAATACCACAAAGCCGGAATCATCAACGTGCTTAAAGATGCTAATGCAACAGCCCATCCACCAACACCATCAGCAATTTGCCAAACGCCATTTTTCATAGTTTTCATGTTTAAATACCACCTCTTGCACTATTATTCCTTTGTTGATTAACCGTCTTAATTTCATCAATCAACTGTGAGAAATCGCCATTTGCAATCTTGTTTCTTGTTTTCTGCTTGATTAAATCATCTTGAAGATGAAAAGCCGTAATATTAACATTCCTTCCAATTACAGCCCCATTTCTTTCTACATAGTCCATAGTTTGACTTACAACCGCACATAAAGAACGTGAAACAATTGATTTAGAGTTAGTATTTTTTTCAGAACATAAAATGTCAAAACGCTCAATGGCATCAATGATGCTATTGGCATGGATAGTTGCTATGACAAACATCCCGTTAATTGAAGCTTTAAGAGCTTCATGCGCTGTGTCTGAGTCTCTAATTTCTCCAATTAATAGATTATTAACACCCATACGCATTGCTTTCTTCAAAGCAGATGAATAGCCCTCATGCTCTCCAATTTCAAGCTGAATACAGCGGCCTTTTCCATGCCTACCATCAAGAAGTGTTTCTATTGGATCTTCTATAGCAACAGACACACCACCAGTAGCCGCCGTTCGGTAACTAATTATTGATGCTGCGGTAGTCGTCTTTCCAACTCCCATTTTTCCCGCAACCAAGACCAAACCCACAGTTTCCTGTTTTTTTATTAGATCTATGATAAAAGGAGGCAACCCTATTTCTTCCGCAGATATTATCTTACTTGATGTCTGCCTAATAACATAATTGATAGCACCTATGTTATTTCTAGAGATTGTTATCCTATAAAAAACACCGTCAAATTTCAAAGAAAACTCTGTTCTTCCTGTGCGCTCATGCTTTAGTTTGCATTCGTTTTTTAAATTTTCAATATCCTCTAGTAACTCAATTGGAGCAGGAGCAAGCAAAATGCTTGCTCCAAATAGACCTTTAACTTCGGTATACTCTTCACCGATATAAATATCGGTGAAGAGTGAATTACTAAGTTTTTTTTCCATATTCATTACGAACTAGTAGTAAATGCAATGGTATTATTTTTCCCTGCCGTACAAGCTGTTTGAGCTGTAAGAGTTGGTACTTCTCCACTAAAACTAGAACCACTATTAATCTGTGTTGTCGCAACATCCCCACCGCTTACTGTTGTTGCAACCTTGATGCAATCAGCCTGGCTTAACTTACTTGTAGAAACAGTAAATCCTGTACCAGCACCAACAACTGTAATATCACCACCCGATTTATTGTATAGCTTACCAGCCGTAACGGTGACAGTTTTACCTACAGAAGCAGCAAGTGCAGGTACATAATCCGAAGTACCGTACCCTGTAGAACTACGGAAAGAGCGCATTTCGTTCATGATCGTGGTTACTGACTGAATTTCTGCTGCCTGATTCGGCTTTAATAATGCATATGCAACCACAGATGCAACCGCTACTAAGCCCGTAATTGCCATAGCCCAAGCGCCAACACCATCACCGAGTTGCCAAACACCCTTTTTCATATTTTTCATAGTACACCTTTTAAAAGTTAAACATTGCTGTGACTAATGGAGATAAAATTACACATACGATAATAATACCGAATGCACAACCCAACATACCCATGACTTGTATTACCTTCCCTACCTTTTCAATTTTCGATATAGTTGCTTCTTGCCATCTCTCACTAAATGACGTTAATGATCCATTTTTATTTGATGTATCAAATAAACTACGGAGCTTAATAATTGCATCTTCACTAGGAAAATCATAGCCACTAACATCTAATGCAGCACCTAAGTTTCCTTCACCTGTAGCTAATCCAATTAATGCACCGTCGATGCGCTCCTTTAACCATTCATCGCGCGAACTGTTCCTCATTTTTAATAAAGCATCGCGCAAGGAAATCCCCGAGGAAAGCATGGCATCAATGTTAGATACAAATGTTGCACCATTTAATGTTCGGTATAAAGAATATGGTAAATATTTATCGGCATGAAAGCGACTATTACCTGTCCAACGAGGCAAGGAATACCAAACCCCAAATATTACAGATATAAGAACTGTTAAAGCAATATACCAAAAATCAGACACAAAAACATAAAAATAATATATAGCCTTTTGTGGCAAGCTCCACATATATAATGGCGTAATTTCCACTGTGTGCGGAATTAGCATTGAACAAATCATTGCTAACAAACTAAAAAAATTCAGGAACATAAATAAGAACATACCTGCTGCTCCAGAAATGGCAGATTTTGATCGTTGTAAATCTTCTGCCATTTTCATTGCTCGTCTAAAACCTTCTGAAGCTTTGTTAACAGCGTCACTGGCTTCAATTACGCTACGCTCAGAATCAGGTATCCATTCTGCTAGAGACTCAGCTAATGTACTACCTGTTGCTAAGTGTGAATAGCATTCACGAAGAATCTCAGCAATAGGATGATTTGGTTTTTTCCCCCGCCGTGTATAACTCTCTATCATACGCAAATAAGCCACATCAACTTCAATCCCATCAATTAAATATTGACTGAAATTATCATAGAGATCTATGCGGTCAGTTGCATTGAAAGTTAGCTTAGTAATAAATCTATTTAATTTATTCATATATCATGCCACTTTAAGATTTTTGCTCACTGAATTTCTGATTTCAGCAGTGAACATTTGAATATCACGGTCTAAACTACTTACATGGCTATGAGAGTAAATTGGATCTATTAAGCCGTCATTTATCAAGCTTATTGCACTTTCACAAAGCGTTACCCCTCCTTGCTGATACCAGTACTCATAAGCTGCAAGTTTTCCATGCTTCTGAAATATATTCATAAAATCGGCATTGGTTTCAATGATTTCATAAATTCCTGTCATTCCTTTGTAGCCAGTATGGTTACAATCTTCACAGCCACATTTACTAGCAAACTGTATATTTTTGGTATTGCAATGTGTTTCGATTAACTCTCTATAGACAGCATCAATTTCGCTTAATTTTTTTGAGTACGGTTCACAGCATTTTTTACACAACAACGGGGCTAATCTCTGACCAACCAAACAAGTTACTAATGAAGAGTCTGTAACCAAATCCATATCGACATTAAAACTTTTTAAGCGAGGAATAATGTCAATCGGATTATGAGTATGAATTGTTGTATATACTTTATGGCCTGTCTGAGCAGCAGCGATAGCACCCGTTGCTGACGTAAAATCTCGAACTTCACCTACATAAATTTGGTCAGGATCAAGTCGCATCATGTTTGCGATAGCATCCCCCCAAGCTTTCGATAAAGCACCAGGAGAGCCTCGTTCAATGCAAATCAATGGGGTTTGCACAGCTCCAGCGATAGTAGATTCAATTGGATCTTCTACAGTTAGCAAGTGAATGCCAGGATCTCGAGAAGTAACAATCTCACACATACACTTAGCAAGTGTACTTTTCCCCGAGTTTGTCGGGCCACTAATGAACACAACACCAGATGGTTTACTAATAACACGTTGCAAGATTCTTTCTTGTTTAGCAGTAACCCCTAGTTCATTTAAAACTAATGATTTCGTGTTTTTTCTCAACAAACGAATAACAACCAACACTTGATCATCTTTTGGACGTGATGATAGACGCCCACCACTTAGACCTAAGTTCTCAACATGTGACTCTTTTACTTTGGCATCTACAGGCTCTGTATATGTGAATGTAGGGGATGAACGCCCTTCACACATAGTTTGATAAAGAGCCTGAACAAACCTCTGTCCTTTATCATCTACAAGGTCATTGTAGAAAACGAGCTTTCCGTCAATTCTGAAAAATATTTTTGTGTACTTTGAACCAACACGGATATGAATATCGGATGCACGTTTTTTAACAGCTGCTTCAAAGGTGCGCACTACATCAGTTTGTAGGTCTGTATGCTCTTCCTTTGAGGTGAAGACATTGTTTTTCTGCTGCAACTCAATTAGCTTTGATTTTTGTATTGGTTCCCATGCAGAATCAGGCCATTGCGCAATAAATGCTTTTCGATAGTCCATAACTTCAGGATTAAGTTTATGGTCTTTAACTACATACAGTATTCTGAGTTCACCATCTGTAGCAATTAACATATTTTCTATTAAAAAGGCATTAACAGTATAATCCGAAATACCATACTGACTATTTAATGAGTAATAATCCATTTAATAAGCCTCGTCTTTCAATAAATGTTTTTTATTATCTTTGACAGATATAACCCATACGCCTGTTACAGAAACACTTAACAATTGGAAACCACCAGAGATAATCTCTCCTTTTCGTTTCCATTCTGTAGAACCATCATTATATTTAATTTGAACTAAATTATTCATGACGCGCAAAACAGTAGGTAAAGAGTCAGATTTAACAGGATTTTGTATTAAAGAATTTGTTTGTCCCCCAGGCATTCCTTGATTAGCTGTAACAACTCCTGTTTGACGCTGCAAATCTGGATTATTTGCTTCTTGTTGTGCTTTGTTTCGTGCTGCAATTGCTTTGTAAATTGCAGTTTCACCATTAATCACATCTATATCACCAATTGTTTTTACTGATTCTGCACAAGTAGTAAATGTAGCTAAGAGAAGAATCATTAAAGACAATGGACTTTTGCATGCAAAAAAATTACTTATCTGAGCCATACACTGTACCTTCTACGCTATAGGAAATCTGACCTTCTTCATGATTTATTTTGTAGCTAATCATATTCAATCTCACACCATCCATATTAATATCTTTAAATATCAATCTCGGTGGTATTGTTGATTCATATGAAAACTTCAACTCTACCCAAGTAGGTATAGGCAAATCCCTATCCTCGGGAGTTACTTCTTTTTTCAACGGTGTACTCGGGGCGATATTAAATGCAACAGAGTTTTTTTGTAAAACTGTCACTAGATTATTTGTTCTAGTTGTTAAAGGTAAAATAGGATCATCACCATTCCCCGGCGCGTCCATTATAATATGAAATGAAGATAACGTATTATCCTTAGCGTTAAAGTTTGGGATTACACCATACATTTCTTTAACAGCCAAAATGAAATCAGTAACATTCGCTGGACTTTCCCCATTTTTATTAAACAAAAGCTCCATTTTCATTTTTGCTATTTTATTGCTTTGCCCTTGGCTAGCATATGTACAATCAACAACTACAGGCAACCACCCTTGTATTGATAAAGGAATGCCTTTATCACCAGTACCATTGCTTGTACCAGTTTTATTCATATTGTCACACGTTCTGATAAAGTCTTGAACGCTAGGCTTATCAATCCAAGGGTGTATTAGGCTATCTAAACGCGCTTGGTAGCGGGCATTTCTATTAACTTCCTCTTGTTTTGCTAAAAGCTCGAGTCTAATGCGTTCCTCAGCCTCAGCTTTCTTATCAAGATAATAATTCAATCCGAACCCCAAAAAAGCAGCTAAGATTGCAAAAAAAGACACAAGTAGTAATTGTTGTTTTGTTAAACCGAATGTTAGAGGCTTTAGTTTGAATCCTTTTTGAAGATTATCTTGAACTAAAATAGAACTCAGCGAAACTTCTCGAGTAACCCATGAAAAGTCTATATCACCAATTACATCAATTGCAGAATTGCTATCAGGATCGTATAGGTCATTTTTCAAACCATCTACAAGTTTTTTAACTTCACTTTCACCGACAACAAGATCAGTCCAGGGAATAACAGCCCCATTTTCACCGGAAGCTATTAATATGTAGCGTCGGGACTCAGCATCTGGTTCATCAAGAGGAAAGACTCCAATCCATGTACCTTCAATCAAAGATACAAGGCTGACCGCTAATGAATACATACCTTTAATGCTTTTGGCTTGCTTGGGTGCAAAACCCGCCTGAATGTAATCTCCTTTTTTAATAGCAACAACATCCAGCCCATTCTTTTTGCCGTAGTCTTTAGCCTCCTTCATGTGCTTACGGGCATTATTTAAAGATTTCCAATCAAGACCGACTACAAAGTTATTACCGTTAACAGTAACAACTTTTATTTCTTTGTGCTGGACTTGTGCTTTATCAGACATTTTTTACTCTCACGAAATAACAGGGGTAATGGTTATTACAAACATACGCTTGCTATTTTTACCACTCATACCACCGCCGAAAATAATATTATTTGGATCGCCAACACCTTGTTTGCTTGCATCACTAACTTCTTGCTCGAAACCACTCATGACAATCGTTTGATTTGGTTTTAACCAAACACGCTGATTTATTGAATTAGAATCAACATCTGGAGCTTCTATAAGATTTGTATTGTTTGCATTATTGATTCTTCTGATCTGTTTAAGGTTAGAAATATCCATAAACATAGTAAGCATTACTTTATTATTATCAGGTGAAACCTTCGGTAAAATAGTAATATTCGTCCCCGTCGTAACAGAGCCAGGATTCAGTGAACCAGATGTTCCTACATTGCTTGTTTGCTCAGATGTTACACTCTGCAAATAAGTAACCTGGCTAGCAACCTGCACAGGAACCGCTGCAAGATTAGTTGTCATGATATTATTTGTTTTTACATCAGATACTTTTACCTGCTCTGATAGAGCATTGAATAAAACGTCTGAACCCGCGAACTGACTAGCCGCGCCAGTTGCAGTATCTAATACCTGAAATCCACCGCTGATTGCATCAGTGCTACCAGAGAAGGTATTAGCTAAAGAAATGCCATAGTTACCGCTGAGGCTTTTCCACACTAAATTCCAGTTAACACCTAACTCGTCATTTTTATTTAAGTTAATAGTATAAATTTTGACACTTAACTTAACTTGCTTGCTAAGAGATGAGTTTTCACTATTTAAATAATTACCAACATTCCTAACAACATCAGGAACGTCAGTAACAATAATCGCACCGGAGGTTTTGTTCATACTTAGGCGGCCTACGCCCGGCGTTAACATGCTTTCAGCAGTAGATTTTATATCCCCATAGAGATCATTCTCCAACTGAACTTCTGTATTCGAATTTGAGCCAGAATCGCCACTAACACCGCTTGTAGAAGATGAAGAACCAGATGAATTTGATGAACCTGACTGAGTGGATATGCCGCTTTTTACCAGGCTGTAGAGTTTTGTTTTCGCATCTGTCGCATCGATCTGAAAACGCTTAGTTTCAAGATAATAGATTGTGATTGCATTGTTTTCATACTTCCAAGATACACCAAGTCTCGACGTTACAACATCGAGAAGTCCCTTAGCATTGCCTTGATAGATGATGTCTGAAATCATTGCACCACCACTACTTCGCACCTGTGATACTGGCGATGTAGATGGGGCATTCAATGCCTGTAGTGACACCATATTATTACCATCCAGCACAGGCGGAGGAACCGCTGTTAACTGTTGCGTGCTGCCGTTCGCTCCAACTGACTGATTAGATAACAGCATTGCTGCATCTGGTGTAATACGAACAGGTATGTGACAAAGCGTAGTAATGTCCTGACCAAACTGAAATACGTCAATAGGCCGTACTGGTTTATAAGAAACCTTGCATGTTAATTCAGGTGGAGGAACATCATCAGGATTAATATGTAAAGGTGTTGGATTAATCCATTGCTCATTTTTATAAACAACCGTAGGTCTGTTGTTGGTAAAATCTTTTAAA